>NZ_DFMT01000032.1:113066-113544 GCF_002376385.1 Algoriphagus sp. UBA3586
CGAAGCGGTCTCATCAAAGTTAGAACTTGAAATAAATCTTTGCGACTTTGCCTCTTGGCGGGAGGTTTTATTTCCCGCAAAGATTAGAAGAGGCGAAGAACAGTAGGCAGATGCAGTAGGCAGTTGGCTGTAGGTAGTTTGGAACTCTCGTGAGTCATAAATAGAGGCGTCTCCGCGAGGAACGAAGCGGTCTCATCAAAGTTAGAACTTGAAATAAATCTTTGCGCATTTGCCTCTTGGCGGGAGATTTTTTCTTGCAAAGAATGGAAGAGGCGAAGAACAGTAGGCAGAAGCAGTAGGCAGTAGGCAGTTTGGAACTCTTGCGAGTCATTAATAATGCCGTCACCGCGAGGAACGAAGCGGTCTCATCAATGTTAGAACTTGAAATAAATCTTCGCGCCTTTGCCTCTTGGCGGGAGATTTTATTTCCCGCAAAGAATGGAAGAGGCGAAGAACAGTAGGCAGAAGCAGTAGGCAG
>NZ_DFMT01000032.1:113719-133842 GCF_002376385.1 Algoriphagus sp. UBA3586
CGAAGCGGTCTCATCAAAGTTAGGACTTGAAATAAATCTTTGTGCCTTTGCCTCTTGGCGGGAGACATTTCCCATGAAAGAACCCAACCATCTCTCAAAATATTCTAGCAGCTAGCATTTCTATCTTGTAGATTCGTGAAAAATTTGAACTATGCTTTCCAAACGCCTTTATTTAGTCTTGTTGATTTTTTCTAACCTAACCTTGCTTTCATGCAACAGGGATATTTATCATCAAAACAATAAGGCCCACCAAAAACAGGTAAAAGAAGCCACTTCGGTTTTATTGGAGGTTCCTAAAACTAAAATCAAATCCCCCGGAGATACAACAGTCTTAAATGATCAGTGGGTAGGCACCACCAATTTTAGCATTCGCAGGCCAAACTTTGTGGTAATCCATCATACCGCGCAGGATTCTTTAGCTCAAACCATTAAAACTTTTACCCTTACCCGAACGCAGGTGAGTAGTCACTATGTGATAGGAAGAGATGGAACAGTGGTGCAAATGCTCAATGATTATTTACGATCCTGGCATGCAGGAAGAGGGAGATGGGGAAATGATACAGATTTGAACTCATCCTCTATAGGAATCGAGTTGGATAATAATGGTTCGGAATTTTTTCCTGAGGAGCAAATCGAAAGCCTAATCAAAGTCCTGAAGTCACTGAAAGAAAAATATAACATACCCACCGCCAATTTTATTGGTCATGCGGATTTGGCACCGGGGAGGAAAGTTGATCCCAGTGTTTATTTCCCATGGAAAAGATTGGCTGAGGCTGGATTTGGCTATTGGTATGATGAAAAATTACTACAACCTGAATATGAAGGGAAGCTTCCTGAAAACTTCAATGCTTTGGATGCTTTGAGAATTATAGGATATGATATAAGTAATCCTCAGGCTGCTATTCAATCATTTAAAATTCACTTTACCAAGGAGAATATCAATAGTCCGGAATTAAGCCATTTGGATAAGCTGATTATCTATGATTTGTATTTGAAGTATAGGTAAGTTAAGACTCCCGCAAAGAGAAGTAGGCAGAAGCAGTAGGCAGTTTGCAATTAAATTATAAATAGTGGCGTCACCGCGAGGAACGAAGCGGTCTCATCAAAGTGTCGGCTTGAAATAAATCTTTGCGCCTTGGCCTCTTGGCGGGAAAAATTAATCCCGCAAAGAATGGAAGAAGCAAAAAGCAGTAGAAAGATGCAGTAGGTAGTAGGCAGTTTGGAACTCTTGACAGCCATAAATAGTGGCGTCACCGCGAGGAACGAAGCGGTCTCATTAAAGTTAGAACTTGAAATAAATCTTTGCGACTTTGCCTCTTTGCGAGAGAATTTATTTCAGGAGGCGAATCCGACTTTATTTCGCGAAGCGTATTTCGATTTATTTCTTTATTTCTAAGCCAGTACTTTCAAATTCTTCCATACCTACGGCATGGAGGGGATCCTCTTTTCATTTTGCTACCAAGCTTAAATCCCAACGGGATTTATCTTACTCACAAATAAATCTTTGCGCCTTTTCCTCTTGGCGGGAGAAATTAATCCCGCAAAGAATGGAAGAAGCAAAGTTTGAAATTGAAAGCAAGCGCTTATTTCAGGAAGCGAAGCCGACTCTATTTCGCGTAGCGTATTTCGATTTATTTCTTTATTTCTGAGACAGAACTTTCAAATTCTTCCATACCTACGGCATGGAGGAAGCCTTCTTTACATTTTACTACCTAGCTTGAATCCCTACGGGATTTATTTCTCTCACCAATATATCTTTGCGCCTTTGCCTCTTGGCGGGAGATTTTTTCCTGCAAAGAATGGAAGAGGAGAAGAACAGTAGGCAGAAGCAGTAGGCAGTAGGCTGTTTGGAACTATTGCGAGTCATAAATAATGCCGTCACCGCGAGGAACGAAGCGGTCTTATCAAAGTTAGAACTTGAAATAAATCTTTGCGACTTGGCCTCTTGGCGAGAGATTTTTTCCCGCAGATCAGCGCAGAAAAAAAAACAGATTATCACAGATCTGGCCAGAGGTCCAAAGCTGATTTTTGTTTAAATCAATAATTTCCTTTGCGTCGCTGCGCCTTTGCGGGAGAATTTATTTCGCGAATAGTATTTCACTGAATCAATTTACCCAAGAGATTCCTCACTTGTCTAAAGGACTTGATATTATAATTAGCTTGGGTATATGCATAACCGACTCTGATGGAATAGGCATTTTTTGGCATTGCCTTGAATGTGTCCTCATCCGTCCAATCATCACCGATAGCCAAGATAAAGTCATATTCATTGCCCTTCATCATGGCAGTAGCAGCTCGACCCTTATTGATATCAGGACGTTTGATCTCCAAGACCATATTTCCTTCTAAGACCTGTAAATTATGTCCTCTGGCCATATATTTCAAATGACTAAACAGCTCTCTCATTCGCAGATCTCCCAAGCCACTTTCTACCTTTCTGTAATGCCATACGAGGGAATGATGTTTCTCTTCTATGAAAGCTCCGGGAGTTCGCAAAACATAATATTCCATCACAGAGCGGATGTCCTCTTTCCAGGAATCATCCACATCGGCATAAAGCTCCCAGTCACCTTTATTCTCTTTATGCTTCACCCATACGCCATGCTCCGCAATCATGTCCACATGAAAGCCTTTGAACCAAGTTCCCAAAGTGTCTTTATCTCTTCCAGAGATAATTACCACCTGTGCTTTTTGGCTCAATCCTTTCACAATAGCTTTTAATTCAGCATCTGGTTTGGCATCCTGAGGATTAGCTACAAAGCCAGTTAAGGTACCGTCGTAATCTAGGAATAAAACAGGCTTTTTAGCCTCTTTGAAGCTTTTCTGAATTTCTGTAATGACTTTGGTATCAACGTCCTTAGACGTCAATTCAGCTTGCTTTTGCTTGACATGTTCGATTCTATCCATGAACACTTTAACCCACTGAAAAATATCATACTTTTTGAGGCTTTCCTGCATAGATGAGATACGGGCCTTTTGCTCTGCAGGCTTCATGGTCAATGCTTCATAAATGGCATCTACCACTCCCTGTTGATCATTAGGGTTGACTAAAACTGCATCCTGTAACTCCTTGGATGCTCCCGCCATTTCTGACAAAATAAGCACCCCGGTTTGATCAGTTTTGCTTGCTACGAACTCCTTACAAACCAGATTCATTCCATCTCTCAATGGAGTCACCAAAGCAATATCAGACATGCTGTAGAATGCACTCAATTCCTCAAATGGGAATCCTCTGTAGAAGTAATGAACTGGTACCCAATTCAAGGTGGAGTAATCAGAATTCATCCGCCCAACCAACAAATCAATCTCTTCTTTCAGCTCTTTGTATGACTGAACTTTGTCTCTGCTCGGCACCACAATCATGATCATCGAGACTTTGCCATGCAGCTCCTTATGGTCTTTCAGCAATTTATTGAATGCTTCCAGGCGCTGAGGAATTCCTTTGGAATAATCCAATCTATCAATGGTGATGATCAGCTTCTGATCAGCCACTTGCTTTCTAAATTCCTTGACAATATTCTGCGTTTTTTTGCTTTTAGCCTGCTTCGCAAATTTGTCATAATCAATCCCCATCGGGAAAGAGTCTACATTGATAATGCGATTTTCTGCCTGGATATAGCCGCTTTCGCTGGACATCCCTGTGATTCTACCCACCGCACTCAGGAAGTGGCGCATATCATCATATGTATGGAAACCTATCAAATCTGCTCCACAGACGCCCTCGAGCAATTCTCTTCTCCAAGGGATCATTCGGATGATTTCATAAGAAGGAAATGGAATGTGCTGAAAAAATGCAATAGTTGCGTTAGGCAAAACCTCTCTCAGCATTTTCGGTAAGAGCAAAAGCTGATAATCATGCACCCAAATGGTATCATCTGGATCAGCTTTTTTAAGTATTGCTTCGCAAAATTTTTCATTGACCCTTTTATATGCTTCCCAATGCTCTGCATTATACACCATGTACTGGGTAAAATAGTGAAATGCAGGCCAGAGGGTTTCGTTGCTAAAGCCTTCATAAAACTGCTCCACATCTTCCTTCGAAAGGAAAACCGGTGCCATTTTCAAATCATGAAGCTCTAGAATGATTTCAGCTCGCTGTTCGGGATCATCCACGGTATTTCCCGGCCAACCAATCCAGATGTTTTCTCCTGATTTATAAATGGATCCCAGGCCGGTAGCTAATCCTCCGGCTGAAGGTTTGAATTCGAAGCGTCCATTTCTATGACGCAGGGAAATAGGTAGTCTATTGGATACAATGATGGTTTTTGCCATGGTAGGTTTAGGTTAAAAACATGAAAGGAATAAATCCTTAACAAAAAGGTGATAGCTAAATATAAGCAAAAAGGGAGTAAAATTGAGCCCCATTTTTAGATTTCATCTTTCCTTAACCTATGCTTATTGATGAAAAAGTGTTTCGAAATAAAAATAAAGGGGGCACTAAAAACAAAAGCCCCGGGATTTCCCGAGGCTTTTCAATTATATTTTTTGAGTTGATTATAGGCTAAAAGCAGCTTTAATCTTCTCCACATAGTCTAGTTTCTCCCAAGTGAAAAGCTCAACATCCAGCTTAATTTCATCTCTATAAGGAGAAACAAAGGTTTTGGTTACTACCTCGTTTTGACGACCCATGTGTCCATAAGCAGCAGTCTCTTCATAAATTGGGTTTCTCAATTTAAGTCTCTGCTCAATAGCATAAGGACGCATATCAAACAGCTCCTCTACTTTTCTAGCAATCTCTCCATCGGAAAGACCAACTTTGGAGGTTCCGTAAGTATTCACATAAATTCCCATTGGAGCAGCAACTCCAATAGCATAAGATACTTGCACCAACATTTCGTCAGCAATTCCCGCAGCTACCATATTTTTGGCAATATGACGAGTAGCATAAGCTGCTGAACGGTCTACTTTCGATGGATCTTTTCCGGAAAATGCCCCTCCACCGTGAGCTCCTTTTCCACCGTAAGTATCCACGATGATTTTTCTTCCCGTCAAACCTGTATCACCATGAGGTCCACCGATTACGAATTTTCCGGTTGGGTTGATGTGATATTTGATATCTGAGGTGAACAGTTTTTGCAACTCAGGCTTCAACTGAGCTTTCACTCTCGGGATCAAGATACTGATGATGTCCGATTTGATTTTTGCCAACATAGCCTCTTCCTCATCAAAGTCATCATGCTGAGTGGAAACAACGATCGCTTCAATTCGCTGAGGTACGTTATCGTCACTGTATTCGATGGTTACCTGTGCCTTGGAATCAGGGCGTAAGTAAGTGATATCCTTATTTTCCCTTCTCAAGGCTGCCAATTCACGCAAAATCATGTGAGAAAGGTCCAAAGCCAAAGGCATGAAGTTTTCAGTTTCATTGGTAGCATAGCCAAACATCATCCCTTGGTCACCTGCTCCCTGCTCTTCAGGATTTGCTCGGTCCACACCTTGATTAATATCCGCAGACTGCTCGTGAATAGCAGAAAGCACTCCACAGGAGTTACCTTCGAACATGTATTCACTTTTGGTATATCCAATTCTGTTGATCACATCTCGGGCAATCTTTTGCACATCCAAATAGATATCGGATTTCACCTCGCCAGCCAAGACTACTTGACCTGTGGTTACGAGCGTTTCACATGCAACTTTTGAATTGGGATCGAAGGCTAAAAAATTATCTATCAGCGCATCGGAAATCTGGTCAGCGATTTTGTCAGGATGACCCTCAGACACTGACTCTGAGGTAAATAAATATGCCATAAACTTACGTTCTTATGCTTGTTTCAAAGAAAGCCCAAAAATAGGGGAACTGAAGGAAATAAAAAACCTAAACTTATATGTCTTTCAGGATTTAATGCCCTGGTTTTTCAGAAAAAATGTGGTTTAGAAGAATTGGTGAAATTTTCTAAAAACCTGACAGCTCTTGGTATCACGTTTGAAATTGGTGTGAATGATATTTCATGGCTGAGAATAAAAAAGGAGGTCCATTGCTGGACCTCCCATTTTTTATTAAGTATTATGAAATATTAAAAGCCAGAAACATTCAATCTTCCACCTGTAACAGTCTTCCCTGATAAAGATGCAGTCGGTGTGGTTGAATTTAAGATAGCTGCTTTGATTTGTGCAGCACTTGCAGTTGGATTTAGTGAAGCATATAAAGCAGCTGCACCAGTCACATGAGGTGTCGCCATGGAGGTTCCGTTATAACTTGCATAGCCTGAACCAACAGAAGCCTTCCTTCCTTTTCCAACAGTGACAGGAACTGTAGACCAAATTCCTGAGCCAGGAGCTCCTAAATCAACAGTAACTGCGCCGAATTGAGAAAAGCTGGAAAGAGCTCCTGAACTGGTGATTGATGCTACTGCAATGACATTTGGACTGTCATAGTTAGAAGGATAGCTTGGAGAAATATCATTGTCTGTGCCTGAATTACCAGCTGCAGCGATAAATAAAATTCCTGCAGCATTCGCACGGTCAATCGCATCTTTCAATGCTTGCGAATAGCCTCCGCCACCCCAAGAGTTATTAGTAGCAACGATATTCAACCCATGTCTCACCTTCAAGTCAGTGAAATAATCCACTGATTTAATTGCATTGGAAGTAGTTCCGCCTCTAGAGCCCAAGAATTTAGCTCCGATCATTTTTACATTCCAAACTACACCTGCTACACCTATGCCATTACCTCCGACACCGCCGATAGTACCAGCAACGTGAGTACCGTGATCATCCCCTGTTCCGTCAAAGAGGGAGTTGTCGTTTCCGTCAAAATCCCATCCATATACATCGTCAATTAGCCCATTCCCATCATCATCAACACCATTACCCGGTATTTCGCCAGGATTTACCCCAGCATTTCCAGATAAATCCTCATGTTCGTACATATAGCCTTCGTCTATAATTCCAACATAGACAGTTGAGCTTCCAACCTTATTTGCTGCCCAAGCCGTAGCCGCTCTGCTGCCAAATTGGTTTCCTCCAGCTGACATTCCCCATAGTTGATTATTGGTGAAATAAGGATCATTAGAAGTAGCAAAATGCTGGTAAATCCAGTTTGGCTCTGCATATTCCACTTCAGGCATAGCTTTCAGCTTTTCTATAGCTTCCATGGTGCCAATTTTAGTATCCACTAAAATCAAGTCCCCATTTGGACCGCTTTTTCTTGCGTTGGCTAATTCCATAGCACCGGTTTTGATTTCCTCTACTACAGTACCTCCAATTGCTCCTAAAATGTCCGCGGAAATTCTGGATCCAGTAGTAGCTGTTCTCATTTTGATCAGCAACTGACCGGGAACAAAGTTTTGACCAAGATCAAGCTTGATCTGTTCTGAAACTGAAGGCTCAATTTCGGCAACATCAGTACAAGAAACTGCTAGCCCTAACAAAGCAGGGAAAACCAGCGCATGTTTAATTTTTATCATATGATTGATGGTTAAAGATTTTTGGGAATTTATACCTTTTACTGAATATTATATCATAGATGAGTCCTATCGAAAAAGAAAATTTTCTATCCTTTCAGTTAACTTTAATTCCCATTTCAAACCTTTTTTTAACCAAGCTTTGCAAATAAAAAAGCCATTTGATGCGTCTTGATTTTTTTATAAGCTGAAAATTGGATTTTCCCTAAAATAAAATGCTTTATACTCCTCTTTGGACTAATTAAAAAGAGCGATTAATTCCAAATTTTCTTTGGTTCAACAAGCCAATTTTGGCTGAAAAAATTTTTAATTTTTTTGAAAAAAAATTCAACTTTTTTTTCTTCATCCCCCATGCGCAATAAAGTTTCGGTAACTTTTATCCTCTATCCAATTTCAACTATGAAGAAGACTGTTCATTTCTTACTGATAAACTTGGCAATATTTTCAATTTGCTCTTGCCAAGTCCCCAATGACACATCTACCTCGGATCACAAAAGTTCAAGCCAGTATTCTGATTTGGTCAACCTTTTTGAAAGATGGAGATCTTTTGAAAATCCGCCACTTCATGATGGAGCTCCGGATTATCGCAAAGCAACTTTTGAACTACGACACACCAAGTTTAGGGAATTACAAAAAGAATTATTAGCGATAGATACCTCTGGATGGGCTATTCCTGAAAAGGTGGATTGGAGAATCGTTTGGGCAGAAATGAATGGGTACGATTTCAATGATAGGGTACTTCGTCCTTGGGCAAGAGATCCTGCATTTTATAAATCACTTTGGATGGAAAGAAGCGATGTTCCTGCTCACGAGGGCCCAACGCATCATGGAACTCTTGAATTTTGGCAGTACGAATTCCCCTTGGATGAAACTAGCAAAGCGAAACTTTTGAAAGAGCTTCAGGCTATCCCTTCGCTCAATAAGCAGGCTGAGTCCAATCTCACTGGAAATGCAAAAGAGCTTTGGGAGGCAGGAATTCCGACCATCGCTACGCAAGTTGAAGACTTGAAAGGTCTTTTGCTCATCTCTGAAATCAGCAATGATCCGAAATTGGCAGAGGCTGTAGAGAATGCGGTTAATTCAACGGAGGGATTTGTAGAATGGCTTATCAAAGAATCAGCAAATAAAACCGGAGAGTCAGGAATTGGTAAGGAGAATTACACCTGGTATCTGCAAAATGTCCACTTGGTGCCTCTGACCTGGGAGGATGAGGTGATGATACTTAAAAGAGAGTTGGCTAGAGCCTGGTCTTCTTTAAAATTGGAGGAACATCAGAACCGAAACCTACCTCCTTTAGCGGAAGCAAATACGGCAGAGGATTTTGAAAAGCTAACAGAGAATTCTATTCAGAAATTTATGGAGTTCTTGAAGGATCAAGAGATTCTCACAGTAAAGGATTATTTCGAACCTGCCCTGAGGGAACATCGAGGCAGTTTCATTCCCAAAGAAAAGCGTAATTTCTTTACCATAGGAATGCATATTGATCCACTGCCTTTGTATTCGCATTTTTATCATTGGTTTGAACTGGCTATCATGGATAATGAACCCCATGCCAGTCCGATCCGGAGAGGACCGCTACTTTATAATATTTTCGATTCCAGAAATGAGGGAACAGCAACTGCTGTGGAAGAGATGTTTATGGATGCAGGCCTGTACGAGGATTCCCCAAGATCTAGAGAAATCGTCTATATCATGATTGCTCAGCGTGCAGCTAGGGGATTAGGTTCGCTCTATGCACAGGCAAATGAAATGACCATGGTGGAAGCGGGTGGTATTCATTCGGATTATACGCCTAGAGGTTGGATGAAAACAGAAAAAGAACTCCTGCTATTTGAGCAACATTTATATATGAGGCAGCCTGGATATGGATCGAGTTATATTACCGGAAAATATCTCCTCGAAAATACCCTGGCTGAGTTTGCAAGAATTAAAGAGGTGAAGGAGGAAGAGTTCAGGTTGAAGGATTTCTTTGATCAATTGAATGGAATGGGAAGTATTCCGATTGCATTGGGCCAATGGGAAATGACGGGGGTGGATCCGATGCAAGGGATGTGAAAATTGTGCCATACCTACGGCATGGAGATGTGCTCTGTAGAAACCTTTTGCTACCATGCTTAAATCCCTACGGGATTTGCTTTGGCTTGAATTATCTCTTTGCTTCTTTGCCACTTGGCGGGAGATTTTTTCCCCGCAAAGAATTAAAGAGGCAAAAAGCAGTAGGCAGAAGCAGTAGGCAGTTTGGAACTCTCGTGAGTCATAAATAGTGGCGTCACCGCGAGGAACGAAGCGGTCTCATCAAAGCAATAACTAGAAATAATTTCTTCCCAAATAAATCTTTGCATCGCTGCAAGAGGGTTTATTTCAAGAGTCTAAGCCGACTTTATTTCGCCAAGCGTATTTCAACTGTAATTCTTTTTTCAGAGACGAAACTTCCAAACTCTTCCATACCTACGGCATGGAGGTGATCTTTGAATACACTTTTACTACCTAGCTTAAATCCCTACGGGATTTGCTTTGGCTTGAATTATCTCTTTGCTTCTTGGCCTCTTGGCGGGAGATATTTCGCCCGCAGATTAACGCAGAAAAAGACACAGACCTGACTGCCGTCAGGCAAGTCTTTCACAGATCTGGTTTTAGGACAATATCTAATTATAGTATTCTTTGCGCCGCTGCGAAAGAATTAATTTCCTCAAATAATTTTATCTAAAATCCCCCTTGCCCCCTTTTATTAAAATTGAGATCCCAATTTAGTACAGAATTCCAAAGGGGGAATTGATCCGATTATCGCCGAAGGCTTATCGTGAAAAATGTATTTCAGAACCCCAATACCTAGAAAGAAACTTTTATTTTAGAAATGGAGTATATACTTTTAGTATTACTTTAGGAATTTATGAAAACATTATCCTTAAAATTAGACGAAAACATTTTCGAAGAAACTGAAGAAATGATTAAGCTGAAGGGCATTGCCAGAAATAGATATATCAATGAGGCCTTAGATTTTTATAATCAACTTTTGAAAAGAAAAGCACTTGCTGCTGATTTTTCAAAGGCTTCCAAAATGGTGAAAAAATCTTCCATGCAAATCAATCAAGAATTTGACAATTTAATCGATGAAGGTTCAATATGAGATTTGGCTGGTCAATCTCAATCCTTCGAAAGGAACAGAGCCTGGAAAAATCCGACCAGCAGTCATTATCCAAACAAATCTTTTAAATCAGGTTATGCATCCTTCCACCCTGATATGTCCGATAACCAGCCAGCTAAGTTCAGAGGAAAATATTTTGAGAGTAAAAATCGAAGGAAAGAAAACTGGATTAAGTCAAAATTCAGAGGTTTTAATTGATCAAATAAGGGCAGTTGATAATAGAAGATTTATTGATCGAATAGGTAAATTAGACAATGGAAAAATTCAGGAATTAAGAAAAAAACTGAAAGCAGTTTTAGATTTTTGAAGTCTAATTGAAGGAACGGATCGGTCCTAAAAAACTATAGCATCAAAAATCTTTTAATCTGAATAATTTTGCGCTTTAGCTACTTTTCAGGATTTTTTTTCCCAAAAACTGACTGTCGATAAACCATGCCAAAACTCGAAATTCTTCCATATCTACGGCATGGAAATGAGCTCTGAAAAAACCTTTTGCTACCTAGCTTAAATCCCTACGGGGTTAGCTTTATCTTAAATTATCCCTTTGCTTCTTTGCCACTTGGTGGGAGATATTTCGCCCGCAAAGAATTGAAGAGGCAAAAGGAGTAGGCAGTTTGGAACTCTCGTGAGTCATAAATAGTGGCGTCACCGCGAGGAACGAAGCGGTCTCATCAAGGTTAAGACATTAAATAAATCTTTGCTTCTTGGCCTCTTGCCGGGAGATTTTTTTTCCCGCAGACCTGACTGCCGCCAGGCAAGTTCAGCGCAGAAAAAAACACAGATTATCACAGATCTGGCCAGAGGCCCAAAGCTGATTTTTATTCAAATCAATAATTTCCCTTGCGTCGCTGCGCCGCTGCGAGAGAATTTATTTCAGGAGGCGAAGCCGACTTTATTTCGCGAAGCGAATTTCGGGTGTATTTCTTTTTTCAGAGACGAAACTTCGAAATTCTGCCATACCTACGGCATGGAAATGTGCTCTGAAGACATCTTTTCTACCCAGCTTAAATCCCTACGGGATTATAATTATTTTTAAATTGGACTTCGCTTCTTGGCCTCTTCGCGGGAGATATTTCGCCCGCAAAGAAATAAAGAGGCAAAGTGAAGCGTATTTCAATCGTATTTCTTTTTTCAGAGACGAAACTTCGAAGTTCTTCCATACCTACGGCATGGAGGGAATCCTCTGGGACATCCTTCCACCTAGCTCTAATCCCTACGGGATTTTTATTTGTCTTAACGAGGCCTTTGCTTCTTTGCAACTCCGCGGGAGACATTATCCAGGAAGCCTATCTTTTTTTCACCAATGCCTCCGTGACTTCATTCATCGCCTTAACCTTGTATTCAAAATCACCCTTCAAGGTGTCCCGATAAGCATTCAGATTATCCAATAAATCATCAATCTCTTCAGGCAATACTTCCTCCAATAATTGGCGAAGTCGCTTGGCTGTTGTAGGTGATTTTCCATTGGTAGAGATGGCAATTTTCAAGTTTCCTTTGGTGACTATCCCGCCCAAGTAGAAATCACAAAGGGCTGGAGTATCTGCTACATTCACCAAAAGAAAGCGCTCCTTAGCCTCATTTCGGATTTGAAGATTTACCTTTTTATCATCCGTTGCAGCAATTACCAAGTGTTTTCCACCCAAGTACTTTTCATCATAGCTATCCTCAATCAAGGTAACTGTTTCTGCTTTTTCCGCCAGTTCCAAAAATTCCGGTCGGAACATTTTTGACACCACGGTTACCTGTGCCTTGGGACTCGATTTTAGCAAAAACTCCAGTTTCTCAGTGCCCACAAAACCACCTCCAACTAAGAGAACATTGAGTTCGTGAACTTTCAGGAAAATGGGATATAGATGGTTCATTTTTTAGATTTATAGAGTTTAGAAAGGAGAGAATAGAAATATGAAATACAATGGAAATACCTTAGAAATAAGCTCGACTTTGTCGAGCGAAATAATTGAATAACTGATCTATGTTATATTTCACGACCGCAGGGAGTCTATTTCACCGAGGAATGCGAGGGATATTTCAATCGTATTTCGCAAAGACTTATTTCGCCAAGGGCATATTTCTATTGCATTTCAATTTTCACAAACTCACGATACACTTCCTCCAGTCTCATACTTTCCCTCACAACTTCTCCTATGATGATGATTGCTGGCGATTCCACCTGATTTTCTACTGCTTTTTGAGCAATGTCATAGATAAAACCAGCCGTGATTTTCTCTTCTCTAGTAGTCCCACTTTGGATGATGGCTACTGGAAGATTTTCCCTTCCAGCATTGCGATAGGTTTGAACGATTTCATTCAGTTTCTTGGTACCCATCAAAACCACAACAGTTGCAGTGCTCTGGGCAGCTAAGGCTAAATCTCTGGATAATTCGCCAGCAGTAGTTGTGCCAGTAACCACCCAGAAACTCTCAGAAATTCCTCTTTTTGTAACAGGAATACCAGCGGCAGCAGGAACTGCTACAGCAGAAGTTATCCCAGGAACCACCACAGTGGGAATCCCAAAATTCTCTATATACTCAATCTCCTCACCGCCTCTCCCGAAGACAAAAGGATCTCCTCCTTTCAAGCGTACTACATGACCGTGTTTTTTTGCCAAGCTCACACAAAGCTGATTGGTGTCTTCCTGAGGTTTGGAATGCCTGCCCACGCGCTTGCCAACAAAGAATTTGATGGCAGATTTGGGAGCATGTTTTAATAAAACCGGATCAATCAAAGCATCATACAATACCACATCTGCAGTGTTTAAAGCTAAAATGCCTTTCAAAGTGATTAACTCTGGATCACCCGGACCCGCGCCAACCAAACTTACCTTGGGATGAATTTGCTCTCTCATGCGTTCACCTCCTCCTCTCTATAACTTTTCAATGCCTGATAAATTTCCAAAGCCTGCTTGGCGTAAGCTCTCGCAAATTCCGGAGTAGGCTCATGCTGATTGATTTGGTAAACTTTCTCAGCGAAAGTGGAGTCTAAGGTTACTTTTCCGCTACTGACAAAATGCTCATCAAAGAGGGAAATAATATTTGCATAGCTATTGGTACTGATATCTTCGCTGAGCAAAATAGCTTTGGCAGCATTGATCAAACCTGCATAGTGATGATAAATGCTGTCAGACCATCTGCCATTTTCCAAAGCTTCTTGTCCCAAATCCAATTTCTCTTTGGCTTCCAAAAGCAAGGTTGCCACTAAATCAATCACAACTCCAGCACATTCACCCACGCCTACTGCTACCTCGTAATTTTCATTTCTGCCCCAGTCTACCCGATCTTCTTCGGTCACTTTTGCAGGGTCCGCCAACTCTTTCAGCAATTCATAGAAATACATTTGTCCTTTCTGATCATAATAGCTGAGGAAGTCCAAATCTTCGCCATTCGCTTCAAAATCATCCAATAACAATCTTAAAGCCTGAGGTCCTCTTTTACTCGGGATTTTGGTTACTTTATCTGCAAAACGACCATTTCCATCACCCAAATTTCCACCACCAAGCAATACTTGCAAGGCAGGAATCACCGTCTTACCAACACGCATAGACATGCCCTGAAAACCGATATGTGCCATATTATGCTGGCCACAGGCATTCATACATCCGGAAATTTTAATCACCAAATCCTGATTTTTGAGGTATTGCGGATACTCGTTAAATATGACTTTTTCCAACTCTGAAGCAATTCCCGTAGAGCTCGCGATCCCCAAATTGCAGGTATCAGTACCCGGGCAGGCAGTTATATCACCCAAGGAATTATAGCCTCTTTCTGCCAAACCGATTTTCTTCAGTTCCTGATAGAAAAAAGGCACCAAATCCTCCCGAACATCACGTATCAGGAAGTTTTGACGAAGCGTAAATCGAAGCTCATTATTGGCATATTTTTCAATCAAATCCGCCAAAGCTCTGGCCTGAGAAATGTAAAAATCTCCCAGCGGAACACGCACCCCGATCGCTACATAGCCCTCTTGTTTCTGAGGCAAGACATTAGTCAGTTTCCAAAGCTCATAATCCAAGCCCAGCTCGGATTTCAGTTCAGGTTTTTCAGGATTAGGTAGGCTTTGGGCAACCTCATAGCTTGCCGCATCAATGGGATAGCTGGCAAATGGAAGGGCTTTCTTTTCCTGCTCGACCAATTCTAAAAAAGCATCCAGACCTAAATCCTTAACCAAAAACTTCATCCTGGCTTTATTCCTTCTGGCCCGCTCTCCATGCCGGTCAAAAATTCTCAAAACTGCTTCGATATAGGGAATCAGCTGATCCGTTTCCAGAAAATCATAGACTAGGTCCGCATGTCTAGGTTGGGAACCTAAGCCTCCACCGAGTAGCACCTTAAAGCCTCTCACCTGCTTACCATTGATTTCTTTGATTTTGGGAATAAAGCCCAAATCATGCAGATAAGACAAGCCGGTGTCATCCTCCGATGAAGAAAAGGCCATCTTGAATTTTCGGCCCATTTCTTGGCAAATCGGATTTCTCAGGAAATACCGAAAAGTTGCATCTGCAAATGGAGTAACATCAAAAGGCTCTTTGGGATCTATTCCTGCCAATTCGGATGCTGTCACATTCCTTACCGTGTTGCCACAAGCTTCCCGTAAAGTCACATCATCCTTTTCGAGTTCGGCCCAAAGTTGTGGTGTGCGATCCAAACTCACATAATGAATCTGAATATCCTGACGGGTAGTGATGTGCAATCTCCCCGTGGAATATTCTTCCGAAACTTTGGAGATTCTTCTTAGCTGAGGGGCAGTTACTCTTCCATAAGGCAACTTGATCCGGATCATTTGCACTCCGGGCTGCCGTTGTCCATAAACGCCTCGAGCTAGTCTCAGGCTACGGAATTTCTCCTCGTCGATTTTCCCTTCTTTGAAAAGCGCGATTTTCCGCTCTAATTCCAGAATGTCGCGCTCTACGATGGGGTTTTCCAATTCGGTTCGAAAACTTTGCATAGCGTAATAGTTTTATATCCCTATCGGGATTATAGGTTAATAGGTTTGAAAGAAAGCCAAGGTTTAGGACTTGGCTGATCTTTAGATTTTTTTTCTTCTTTTACTCCACTCAATGAAATTAACTCAAATCCCCCTAACCCCCTTTGAAAAGGGGGATTTGATCTCGTTTCTGAATTTAAAGTATATCGCCTTCGACTCCGCTCAGGCTGACAATAATTTAATTCTTCTACTTTATTATTTTCCAAATAATTGAACAGTTCGTCATACTTCTTAAATCATCCTTTCTTCCAACCATCTCTAAAACAGGGAGATTTGGAAGCATTTCAGATTTCATACTTTAGAATTCATACTTAATCAATGAATCCTACCGAAACCGTATCAAAGCTTCCTTCATCGATTAGGATAAAAGCTCCGTTCGATTTATTGTTTTGATAGGAGTCGTAATGAATTGGTTTGCTCAGACGAAAATGGACCTTTCCAATATCATTCAATTTAAGCTGTTTGGTTTCCTCTTCACCAGAGAAATCCGCATGGACCTTGGCTTCGATGCGATCTACTTTAGCCAACACCCGATTGACTCCATGCTGAAGGATATATTTTTGTCCAACTTGGAGCACTTTTGAGTTTACCTGACAAAGTGTGGCAGCAAGGATTTTCTCACTTTTAGGTTCCTCGCCAACTTTCACAATCATATCTCCCCTACTGCAATCCACCTCGTCATCCAAGGAAATGACCACTGAGGCACCAGGAGCTGCTGCATTCACTTCTTTTTCAAAGAAATGAATGCTCTTGATAGTAGACTCATTTCCGGATGGAAGGACGGCTACTCGGTCCCCAACCTGAAGTTCATTGCCATAGAGTTTTCCAGAGAATCCACGGAAATCATGGTAGGCTTCTGTTTTTGGACGGATTACGTATTGAACAGGGAATCTGGCCACCGCACTTTCCTGCAAATCCTGAGGCTCCAAAACCTCCAGATGATCCAATAAGGTATTTCCAACATACCAAGGCATTGCTTCTGACTGTCTGGCTATATTTTCACCTTTCAAGGCTGAAACGGGGATGAAAGTAATCTGTTCTTCGGAAAAGGAACTCTTAGCCACCAACCCATCAAAATCGGCTTTGATTTTTAGAAAAACATCTTCCTCATAATTCACCAAATCCATTTTATTGATCGCCACTACCACATGAGACATGCGAAGCAAATTGGCAATGAAGAAATGTCTGTAGGTTTGTTCGATAACACCTTTTCTGGCATCAATTAAAATGATTGCTACCTGGGAAGTAGAAGCCCCTGTCACCATATTTCGGGTATATTCCACATGCCCGGGAGTGTCGGCTACGATAAAATTGGTTTTGGCGGTATTGAAATAAATATGCGCCACATCAATCGTAATCCCTTGCTCGCGCTCGGCAACCAAACCATCCGTTGCCAGGGAAAAATCCAAATAATCGTACCCTCTTTGTTTGGAGCTTTTTTCAATAGCCTCAATCTTATCTGTAGTCAGGGAGTTGGTATCATAAAGCAAACGCCCAATCAAGGTACTTTTGCCATCATCCACCGATCCTGCAGTTGCGATTTTGATTAATTTTCTTCCTTGGATGTCCATATTATTTTTTGATATACAGTTGAAATAGATTGAAATAGACCTCACTACGTTAGGCGAAATACTTACCATCGGTTCAAGCCGAGTATTTCTTCCCGCTTGCGGGAATTATTTCTATCCTATTTCAACCGTGTTTCTTTTTCTTTTTGAATGTCTCGCTTCTCGTATCTAGATTCTTGCTTCTTTTTAAAAGTAACCCACCTTTTTCCTCGTTTCCATCGCTGCTTCTGAGCGTTTGTCGTCTATGCGGGCTCCACGCTCGGAGAGTGTAGATTCCCGAATTTCAGCAACCACATCTTCCAATGTTTTGGCTTCGGAAAGTACTGCCGCGGTACAGGTCATATCTCCAACGGTACGGAATCGAACCCATTTTTCTACCACCTCTTCATTCGCTTCGCGAAAGACGTGCTCATTAGCGGTCCAAATCAATCCATCTCGGAAAAAGACCTCCCGCTTGTGCGCAAAGTAGATGCTTGGAATCGCAATATTCTCTGTTTTGATATACTCCCAAACATCCAATTCAGTCCAATTAGAAATCGGGAAAACCCGCACATTTTGCCCTACATGGATTTTACCGTTTAGCATATCGAATAATTCCGGCCGCTGATTTTTTTCGTCCCATTGGCCGAAGTCATCCCGAACGGAGAATACCCGCTCTTTTGCTCTGGCTTTTTCTTCATCTCTTCTTGCTCCACCGATACAGGCATCAAACTTGAACTCCTCGATCGCATCCAAAAGGGTGGTAGTCTGCAAGGAGTTTCGGCTGGCATAGCGCCCTTTTTCTTCACGAACTTTCCCTTGATCGATGGAGTCTTGCACCTTTCTGACAATCAGTTCCAAGCCTAGCTCCGCCACGAGTTGATCCCTGAATTCTATGGTCTCCGGAAAATTATGCCCTGTATCCACATGCAATAGCGGAAAAGGAATTTTAGCTGGAAAAAATGCCTTTTGAGCCAATCTGACCAAGGTAATCGAATCTTTTCCTCCAGAAAAAAGCAAAACAGGGCGCTCAAATTGCGCCGCCACTTCCCGAAGGATATGGATGGATTCTGCTTCTTTGGGGTTAGGTATGAATAGGTTTGACATATGGAAATACAATTTTAATTTATGTTTTACGCCGTCTTCGATATTCGACATTCAGCGTTCATCATTCGTTATTATTTTCTTTATTCTTTCCAGAATTAGATATTCTTTGGCTAGTTTTTCAATCTTCAAATTTTTTCAATTTCGAATTTCGAACATCGAATAATGAATTTCGAAGTATCATCTGACATTAGTCATTGAGATCCCGAGAATCGGGAGAAGCAATCTTTTCAAACACTTTTTAAATTATGAGACTGCTTCACCCTGCGGGACTCGCAGTGACGTCAATCTCAGACTTCTGCGAACTGCAAACTGACCACTGCTATCTGGAATGCAACCCACACTCCTTTTTTGAGTCTTCCCACCACCAGCGCCCGTCACGGGGATTTTCTCCTGGAAGAATAGCCCGTGTACATGGAGCGCAACCTATGCTGATAAAGCCTTTATCATGAAGTGGATTATAAGGGATTTTATGTTCCTCGATGTAGGAAATCATCTGTTCAAAAGTCCAATCCAATAAAGGATTGAATTTCAGTATCTGATTGGCTTCATCCCATTCGATCCGCTTCAAGTCGCTTCTATTGGCGCTTTGCTCAGCACGAAGTCCCGTTACCCAGACTTCATTTCCTGCCAAAGCTCTTTTCAAAGGTTCTACTTTGCGGACAAAGCAACAGGATTTACGATTCTCAACAGATTCATAAAATCCGTTGATCCCTTGCTCTGCTACTAGGTTTTCTACCGATTCCCGTTCTGGATAGTAGACTTTAATTCGCGTTTGGTACTTGCTTTCCGTGCGTGCCAACAATTCCAAAGTCTCCGGAAACAACCTTCCTGTATCTAAGGAAAAGATTTGAATAGGTAGATTTTGGGAAGCAATCAATTGAGTAATGACTTGATCTTCCTGACCCAATGAAGTAGAGAATACCACCTTTCCGGGAAAAAGATCCGCAATCAAAGCCAAGCTTTCCTTGGCCGTCAATTGATCTAATCTGTGCTCAAGATCTTGCATATTCTTTTTCAGGCTCATGCTCTTTTGTTTTTGTTGCAGACTCCCATACCCGCTCGTGCAGGTAGTACAAGAGGATTTTAGAGACTACTTCTACCGAACCGATTGAAAGCGCCATGGTCAATTGACCCGTCACAATAAAGGAGATAACAATGGTATCAATAGTCCCCACGATTCGCCATGAAATAGACTTCATGAGACTCTTCAAATTACTGTCTGTCCCTTTTTTGGACTCAAACCATTTTTTAATGTGCTGATCTAAAATCATATAGGTTTCAACGGGAGTGAAAAACAAAAGTATATAAAGCCTACATATTTTATAGGGTTTATGGTAAAAAATTTTTGTTAAGTTTTTAAAATATCAGCTAATGTCTTGTTTTCCAGTATTTTAAGAGTCTCATCTCGAACTTGAATCATCACCTTATTGATGCCACAAGTTGCTTCATCTTTGCATTCGTCGCAGGGTTCGTAGTAATTCAAACTCACACAGGGGAGCATAGCAATAGGTCCGTCGAGGAGTCGAATCACTTTGGAAAGTGGAATATCTTTTGGATCTTTGATCAAATAATAACCTCCCCCTTTTCCTTTTTTACTTCCCAGCATGCCAGCTTTTTTGAGTTCGAGCAAGATATTCTCCAGGAACTTATGGGAGATCCCATGCTCTTCGGCTATATCATGGATCAGCACTGTTTTTTCATCCCGGTGCTTGCCCAGATAAGTGAGGGCATGAAGGGCGTACTTGGTTTTTTTGGAAAGCATAAACAAAAATAATCCAATTCTTGGAATAGCCTAGTACGGGAGTGGGGAATAATAAATCCCCAAATTTCTAGGGGATTTTAATACATACCTAAATCTATTTTACATCATCTCTTTCATTTTAAAATTAAATTACATTAATCGATTAAATCTTGAGGTTGCTCTTTCCGCTTGAAAGTTGG
>NZ_DFMT01000005.1:0-383 GCF_002376385.1 Algoriphagus sp. UBA3586
ATATCGAATAGCGAAGTTCTACTTCGACCTAAGTACAGAGATAAATTTCAGATTTACGACGATGAGAGACGAGAAGAGAGAAGCGAGAGGCGAGAAGCAAGAGGCGAGAAGCAAGAGACGAGAATTCAAAAAAAACGATACTCAATTACACATCCCAGAAATATCGAACATCGAATGATGAATGTTGAATATCGAAGTTCTACTTCGACTTAAGAACAGAGATAAATTTCAGATTTACGACGATGAGAGGCAAGAGACGAGAAGCGAGAGGCGAGAGACGAGAATTCAAAATAACGACATTCATATACTCAATTGCACATCCCAGAAAATATCGAACATCGAATGATAAATGTTGAATATCGAAGTTCTACTTCGACCTAAGA
>NZ_DFMT01000005.1:582-91581 GCF_002376385.1 Algoriphagus sp. UBA3586
AAGCGAGAGGCGAGAAGCAAGAGACGAGAATTCAAAAATAGCACTGACACTCAATTAATCAATTACTCAGTTACACAATTACTCCTTTCAAAATAACTCAATAACCAAATTGCCAGAGTAAACACTAAATAAAAAAACTTTACACAATCTGTCCCTTTCAAGTCCATTTTTTATTATTCAAACAGCAGTTTTAATAGAACATTTATTAGATATTTTGAATTTTTTCAAGTAAATTACCTAAGGGTCAAAAATTTACCTCCACAGATTTTTGTGGTTGACCTCTTTTCATCAGCTGAGCCCAACTAATAATTAGCTGAAATGGTATATTGACATCGGTTCTGAGACCTCCCATTCTCAGTTAGTTTTTCAGAGTCCTCATTTATCTGACTCTTTTCAAAAAATAATTTCTATGAAATACTGCTTCTTTTTCTTGGTGCTTTTGGTTGCTCCCAATCTTTACGGCCAGTCTAGTTCATCTATTCAAACTAAGACCAATGAATTTTTAAATACTTTAGAAAGCAAACAAAGGCAGCAAATCAGCATAGCTTTTACCGACAGCGCAAGAATTAACTGGACAAATCTTCCTTTAGGGTTGGCTCCAAGGAATGGATTGGCCTTCGGCGAGCTATCTGACAAGAGCAAAATTGCCTTTCATCGGATTTTGAGTGAAATCCTCAGTTCCCAAGGATATCTCAAAACTTTCGCCATCATGCAATTGGATGATATACTACATGAACTTTTTGAAATAAAATACCAGGAGGGGGCTATCAATGAAAACTCTATAAAAATGATACGGGGGCTCAACTGGGATTATGGCAACTATTTTATTGCGATTTCGGGCAATCCGCAAACGGACCTTGTCTGGGGGTTAAAGTTTGAAGGGCATCATATTTCCCTGAACTTAACTGTATCAGGAGATAATTTTTCAATGACTCCTTTATTCCTTGGTTCAGATCCTGCTGTAGTAGAAAACACCCAATATGCAGGGCTTAGACCCTTGAGCAAGGAAGAAGATTATGGCTTTTGGCTGGTGAATACACTCAATGATGAACAAAAAGCCAAAGCAACACTAGCCATGGAGGTTCCCGGTGATATCATCACCAGCCCGGGAAGGCCGCAGTGGCTAGAAGAATATCAGGGAATCAAAGGTTCCGAAATGTCAGAAGCCCAGCAACAGATTTTGCACTACTTGATAGAAGAATATATAGCCAATCTTGAGCATGAAAAATCCGAGGAATACCTGCAAAAACTACATAGTGCAGGTATGGACCAAATATATTTTGCCTGGATCGGAAGTTATGAGCCGATGAAACCGCATTATTACATTATCCATAGTCCGGATTTTCTGATAGAATATGATAATGTTGGATTCCTGGATAATGCCAACCATATCCACACCATTTGGAGGGAAAAAGGCAATGATTTCGGTGAAGATATTTTGAAAAAACACCGAATGGCCCATCATCATTAAACCTAGTCCTTACTCACTGAATTGTTATGAAATGCCCATGAGAAAAAATATCACACAACTTGTCCCGAACTTGTTTCGGAAGGGGGATGATTATCCTGGGCATTCCATCTGACCTCTAAAAACAAATTATAAACAGATGAAAAAAGGAGCATTTTTAATTCTTGTATTTTCATTGACAGTGTTTGCTGTCAAGGCTCAACTCAGGCCACAGGTAGAAATCCAAACTAGCCATGGATCAATCATTATCGAACTCTATCACGAAACCCCATTGCATCGTGATAATTTTTTGAAATTGGTTCAAGAAAATATTTATGACAGTCTCTTGTTTCACCGGGTGATAGAGAACTTCATGGTTCAGGCAGGAGATATCAAAAGCAAAGAAGCTGTTATTGGAGACCCATTAGGAAGCGCAGACTTGCCTTACCAAATTCCGGCAGAAATCCAGCCTGGACTCTTTCATCAAAAAGGAGCGCTGGGAGCTGCCAGAACCAATAATCCTGCGAGGGCTTCTAGCAGTACACAGTTTTATTTGGTTCAGGGAAAAGTCCAAAATGACAGTCTCTTAACACATAATGAAGGAAGAATCAATTCCTTTTTACAAAGACACTTTGCTGTCAATAATCCCAATAACAAAAGCTTGCTCGACTCTATTGAACTGGCCAGAGAGTCCAAAGATAGTTTACTGAGAGCTGAATTGGCAAGTCGATGGGAAAGCAGAATAAAAACTCAAGATTTTGATTCATACACGATTCCAGAGCATCATAGGAAAATTTACCAAGAGATGGGAGGCACTCCTCATTTGGATCAAAACTATACAGTATTTGGGCAAACCATCTCAGGCATGGAGGTGATAGATGCAATTGCTACTGTCGCAACTGACTCCAGGGATCGGCCGAAAGAAAATGTATACATCCTCAAAATGACTTGGTTAAACCCGCCTAATCCTTAGAAGACATGAAAAAATCCAGTCTGATTTTCTGTTTTTCACTGCTATTTTTTGCCTGTAAGGAGACGCTCCCTACCGAACAAAAAAGCGAGCTTCCTAATATCGTCTTTATTTTCACGGACGACTTAGGCTACGGCGATCTAGGTTGCTTCGGAGCTACAGATATCACGACTCCCCATATTGACAGAATGGCAAAAGAGGGGATCAAATTCACCTCGTTTCTCTCTGCCTCCCCTGTTTGCAGTCCTTCCCGAGCCGGCCTTTTAACGGGGAGAATGCCTCAGAGAATGGGTATCAACTCAGTTTTTTTCCCGGAAAGCTTCACCGGAATGGATCAGGAGGAGATCACTTTTGCAGAGATTTTAAAAGAGAAAGGCTACCGAACAGGCATTGTGGGAAAATGGCATTTGGGGCACATGGAAAAGTTTCTACCCTTGAACCAGGGTTTTGACACTTATTACGGCATCCCTTACAGCAATGATATGGAGTCGGTAGTCTATCTCAAAGATTTTGAATTGGACTCGATTCAAGTTAATCAGCGGTTTACGACCAAGACCTACACCGAGAAATCCCTGCAATTCATCGAAGACGCTGGAGAAAACCCATTCTTGCTCTATCTGGCTCACAACATGCCCCATGTGCCCATTTACGCTTCTCCGGAGTTTGAAGGAAGTTCCAAAAGGGGCTTGTATGGAGATGTGATTCAAGAAATAGACTGGAGTGTTGGGGAGATTTTGAGGAAGCTGGAAGAAAAAGGGCTGATGGAAAACACATTGGTGATTTTCTCTTCCGATAATGGTCCATGGCTGGTTATGGAAGATCATGGAGGTTCGGCAGGACCACTTCGGGAAGGTAAGCAATACACTTTTGAAGGGGGAGTCAGGGTTCCTACCCTAGCGATGTGGAAAGGCAAAATTGCACCCGGCCAGGTATATGAAGACTTGGCCACTCAAATGGATTGGTTTCCTACCTTTTGTAAAATAGTTGGTGCCGAAATTCCACAAGATAGAGCCATTGACGGAAGAGACCTTAGCACGGTTTTATTTGAAAACGGAACCCGTGAGGGGAAGGAATTTCTATACTTCATGGGAGCAGATCAAAGAGCCTATCAGGAGGAAGGATGGAAAGTGAAGAGGCCTTTTGGGGGATATCAGGGAAGTCCGGGAATGAAAGCTGTAGCTCCTCATGACACCTTGCTATTTAATTTAAAATCTGATCCGGGAGAAACCCAAAATCTAGCAAAGGAAAACCCGGAAAAGCTAGCTCAAATGATGCGAGCTATGGATTTGGCAGTCCAGCAGTTGGGGCCATTACCGGAAAGTAAAATTGTCAGAAGTCCTTCCGATAATAGCCATTATGAGTATTTGAAACAAAAAAGACAGAAAGGTGAAAATTAGATTTCACTACATATGGATATTTTTAATCAGCTGCTCTATAGCAAGGGGGCAAGGGCAAATTGTTGCCCAAATCGACAGTCTTTGCGAGCTCTCCTATCAGCAATATGGGGACTATAATTATCTGGAGGCCATCAAATGTGCCGAAAAGGCATTAGAAATCAGCAAGGAACTAGACTATTCAACTGGCCAGATTAAAAGCGAATTTTACAGAATCATGGCCAAGCAGGAATATGAACCCTCAACTTATAATCCTAAGCCCATAGAGGATCTGATTCCCAAACTCCAGGAGGCTGGACTTGATAGAGAAAAAGCTCGAGCACACACTTTTGTAGCTGGTATTTATGCCTTTTTTGGAGATATAGAAAAATCCATAGAAAACCACCTCATTGCATTAGATATGTATGAGGCCAAGGATGACTCCCTCGGGCTGGCAAGTGTACATAATAATATGAGCTTGGTTTATTATGATCAGCATGATTATGAAGAAGCCTTTTTCCACGCCAGAAAATCAATGGCCTTGGAAAAATCTCAAGGAGACCCTCAAAGAATTCACTCCAGCCTAAATAATTTAGCTATCATTTTTGAGCATACCGGTCCACTGGATTCTGCTATTTATTACCACCAGATGGCTTTAGAAAAAGCCTATGAAAGCAATAGCCCCTATTCCATAGGATTATCTCTGAGCAATTTGGGGAATAACTATGCGATCAAAGGAGATCTAGACCTTGCAGAGAAAACCTTATTACGCGCCTTGGAAATCCGTGACTCTTTAGGGTATTCGAGAGGCTTAGCCTACACACATAATAGGCTGGCAAGTCTTTATGTAGAAAAAGAAGAGCTAGGAAAAGCACAGATCCATGCCGAACAATCTCTGGAAAACGCACAATCTGCCTCCGAGGTCAAAGTCATTCGAATGGCCTATGAAAGACTAATGGAAATCGCAGAAGAAAAAGGCGACTACAGAGCAGAATTGGATTATTTGAAAAAAGCTACACAACTTAAAGATAGTATCCGGAACGAATCCAATACCAAGGGCATTACCCAAATGAAACTCAACTATGAATTTGCCAAACAGCAACTTTTAGACAGTATTCAAAACGAACAGGAAAGGAGGGAAAGTGCCTTGTTATTTGACGAGCAACTGAAGGTCGCAAGAAACCAACGCATCATTTTTATGGTAAGTGGTGTTCTCTTTTTGGTGTTAGCAATCGGCTGGTGGAGAAGATACAAGTTTGTGAAAAAATCAAGTTTAATCATTCAGCGTGAAAAGGAAAGATCAGATAAATTATTACTGAATATACTACCGGCAAAAGTTGCTGAGGAGTTAAAAGAAAAGGGAAACTCAGAAGCTCGGGATTTTGAAGAAGTCACTGTCATTTTCACAGATTTTGCTGACTTTACCAAAAAAGCTCAGCACCTCACCGCCAAGGAATTGGTGTATGAATTAAATATTTGTTTCAAAGCTTTCGATTTGATCATGGAAGAGTTTGGATTGGAAAAAATCAAAACCATAGGAGACGCCTATTTGGCAGCCGGGGGATTGAATAATCAATCTAATGTACATGATGTAATCAAGGCTGCTATTAAAGTCAAAGATTTTATCAATCAAAGAAACTTTGATCCATCCATCCCCTCCAAAGCCAAATTTGATATGCGGATAGGTATTAACACGGGACCTGTGGTAGCTGGTATAGTGGGTATCAAAAAATTTCAATATGACATCTGGGGAGATACAGTAAATACAGCTCAGCGAATGGAAGCTTGCTGCGGTCTCAATAAAATCAACATCTCCGAGCTCACTTATAATCTCATCAAAGACGATACAGAGTTATGTTTCGAGCATAGAGGAAAAGTACAAGTAAAAGGTAAGGGCTTATTGAATATGTGGTACGTTGAACCAAAGAAAAATCAACTTCAAAAATTCCAGGAAATTCAAATGCAAAGCATTAAATAAAGGAATCCTCCTAAATATCAATGATTAAGCAATCTTTTGTGGATGTTTTGCCTATCTGCTCATTTACTCATTAGCGAATTGCTTGGACAGGCGAGTCTTTCGGAAGCTGACTCTTAGCCATTTTTTTTCTAACTGGCAGAAAAACAGACAAACAAGGACAAAAACACCACAAACTAAAAGCCTTCCAAAAAGTTCTAACTTTTTCTTATTTCAAATCAGTCTAATTACAATTAATTGATTTACAGCTATTTAAATTGATTCTATGCAAACAGCCTATTAGATTAGAATTTAAACTAAACAAAACTATTATGGCTATCAGATTAGGAAATAATTGTCAAAACTGTGAAAATTTAAAAGCTGACAAAGTATGTAAAGTCCATGGTGTAGAAGTTTCAGGCAACTATACCTGCGATCAATTTGAAATGAAGGCAGCACTGAAAGATGATAGAAATTGCACTACCTGTTTGAGATACGAAAGAGAGGATTGCGCTAATCCACAACACGCTGCTCCTGGTATGATGTGTGCCAGCTGGGCTCCCAACAGAGTGAGTGCCTAAGGCTTTAAATAACTTCTGTAAAAGCTTCCCCAATAGAGCAAAACATGCCAGTTTAACTCTGGTTATTGCTTCTTTAAATTGGGGAAGCTTTTTTTATTCATACCATTTTCCAACTAGGATCTGGAGACTTCTATATAACAGGAGATCAACCTAATTAGCTGATTTTTATAAGAAATGCTTATCTTCTGACAGAATCTAATATCCTGAATGAGAGCGACTCTGTATTTATTTTTGTTTTTTCTTATTTTTTCCTGTTCAAGAAAAGAAGAGGCTCCTCAAAAAAAGCTTCCAAATATCCTTTTGATTGTTGCCGATGATTTAGGTTATGCAGATTTAGGATCCTTTGGAGGAAACATAGAAACGCCAAATTTGGATCAACTTTCTGCTGAAGGAATTCGATTCAGTCGCTTTCATACAGCCCCTTTTTGTGCTGTCACAAGAGCCATGCTATTGACCGGAAATTACAGTCATGTGGCAGGAATGGGTTCGCAGGATTTGGTCAGTGATGTACCCGGATATGAAGGCAAACTCAGTGACCGAGTCATTCCTCTTCCTTCTTTGCTCCAAGAAGCAGGATATCACACCTACATTGCTGGCAAATGGCATTTAGGCTTGACTGAAGAAGCTAATCCTGCCAACAAGGGTTTTGAAAATTCCTTTGTCACCTTAGAAGGCGGAGCCAATCATTACAGTTCGCGTGGGATATTTCCAGAAACTCCCGAATCCATTTACACTGAAAACGGAGTTGAAACAAATTGGCCAGAGGGAGCCTATTCCACTGATTTATACACGGATAAACTTCTGGAATATATATCCTCCAATTTGGATGATCAACAGCCTTTCTTTGCTTTTGCAGCCTATACTTCTCCCCACTGGCCTCTTCAAGTAGATGAAAAATATTGGAAAAAGTATAAAGGAAAATTCGATGCGGGATATGAACAATTAAGAGCTGATAGATTGGAGTCCCTTAAAGAAGCGGGAATGATTCCAAGCAATTCTCAGGTTCCTCCTCTCCACCCTGCTATCAAACCTTGGAACTCATTGAGTGCTGAGGAACAAAAAAAAGAGGCCCGAAAAATGGAGCTTTATGCAGGAATGGTGGATAATTTGGATGAAAATATTGGTCGACTTTTCTCTTTTTTAAAGGAAAAAGGAGCCTATGAAAATACGCTAATCATTTTCATGACTGATAATGGAGCAGCTGGAGAAGATTTCTTCTATTCGGATTATTTCGGGCCATTCTTAAAAGAATATTACACAGACGAATATTCCCAAATGGGAAAAGAAAACTCCTTTATTTCCTATGGCCCGCAATGGGCGGAGGCAGGAAGCTCTCCTTTTTATCTCTATAAGGGCTTTACCAGCGAAGGTGGAATGACTGCTCCTTTAATCATCTCAGGAAGTCCTGTCAATCTCAAAGGAAAAATCCATGATTCATTTCTAAGCGTCATGGATATCGCCCCAACTATTTATGATTTGGCAGGCATCACATACCCGGATCAATTTCAGGAGAAAGCAGTGCAAAAACCCGTAGGGGAATCTATTCTTCCCATCTTGAAAAATGAAAAGTCAGAAGCTCATGATTCCACTTATGTTTTCGCTTTGGAGCATAGGGGCTATGCAATGCTCCGAAAAGGAAAATGGAAGCTTTTGAATTTAAAAATTCCTTTCGAAAGGGAAAATTTTGGTCTATATGACCTTGAAAATGATCTAATTGAGCAAAATGACCTTAAAAACACTTTTCCAGAAAAATATCAAGAGCTTTTGAAAGACTGGGATACTTGGTCCAAAAAAGTGGGCGTACAAACTCCAACTCCTCAACCCAAAAAATAATTCTACGCTATGTCAGAAAGTAAATCGGGAGAACTGAAACGAGAACTGGGTTTGATGGGCGTCATCACCAATGTTTTAAGTATTTCCATAGGCAGTGGGATATTTCTTTTGCCCGCTCTGGTCTATGTAATTTTGGGCCCTTCCAGTATCCTGGCCTACATTTTTTGTGGGCTGATATTTCTCTGCTTAGGACTATGTTTCGGCGAGCTGAGTAGCAGAATTCCCGACACCGGTGGGATGTACGTGTATATCCAAAGAGCATTCGGACCCATGGCAGGTTTTGTTTCTAACATTCTCTATTGGCTGGGAGTAGGTGTCTTGGCTTGTGGTGCCTTGATGAATGCTTTGGCAGACATAGCAGGAACCTATTTTCCCGTTTTCCAGCTGACTTGGGTTAGAATCACTTTTTTTGGAGCCATTATCATTTTCAGCTGCTTTCTTAATATCAAAGGAATCAAAGACAGTATGCTTTTCATCAAAGTTTTGACTTGGACCAAAGTCCTTTCATTAATGTTATTGGTGATTTTTGGTTTTACAAGAATTGACCCTGCCAATATCGCTTGGCAGGGATTCCCGGAATTCGGGAAAATCGGAGAGGCTTCCATTTTATTGATTTTTGCTTTCCTGGGCGGAGAGCTAGCCTTGGCTTCAGGAGGGGAAATGAAAAATCCCAGCCGAACAGGCCCTTTAGGTTTCATTATAGGTGTAGTCTTGGTGATTCTTGCATTTTGTGCCATCCATCTTGCCGCACAAGGTGTATTGGGCACTTCCATGCTAAGCAACCAGGAGGCTCCTTTGGCTGAACTGGCAAAAGCGCTTTTCGGTGAAGTAGGCTTTTTAATAGTCTTAGCCCTTTCTTTTATTGCTGTTTGGAGTACGCTCAGCTCTATTTTGACATTGCTTCCTAGAGTTCTTTATGCAGGAGCCAAAGACGGCTTATTACCCGATGTCTTTTCCAAGATTCACCCAACTTATAGAAGCCCTTTTGTGGCGATAGTTTTTCTGGGTTTTCTGGAGTTTGGGTTTGCTGCTTCGGGGAGCTTTAGATACTTGCTGGTATTAGTGACAGGAGCTTCCTTACTTATCTATTTTGGGGCAGTTTTGGCTTTTCTCAAACTTCGATGGAATAGCAAAAATCAAGACCCGAAAATTTTCAAGGTTCCCGGAGGAAATCTGATTGGCCTTATCACACTTATAGCTTTGGCTTGGGTGTTCTTTCAATTAACTAACAAAGAGCTACTGGCACTGGGGATATTTATCCTAGTTTTAATTTTACTCTATATTCCTGTTGCTATTTTTAAGAATAAAAAATTGAGAACTATCAAAAAGAACATATAAAATCAAGATGGGACAAAGGCAACCAGCAGGGATGTATTAAATCCATGCGAAGATTCCATTTGTCCTAAAAATTTAAATTATAAACACATGAAAAAAATACTCTTACTCTGGATTATTTGTCTGGGAATGATTGCCCAAGTAGAGGCTCAGGTAAAGACAGCCCTTCAGCCACTGGACCTTTTCGATATGGAATATGTCACTGAGCCCAGCATATCACCGGATGGAAGCAAAGTGGTATATGTCCGTAATTTTAAGGATATCATGACTGACAGAGACTATTCAAATCTCTGGATTGTCAATAGCGATGGAAGTCAGAACCGTCCCATCACTCAGGGAAATCAGCGGGACTACGCTCCTGTATGGTCTCATGATGGAACCAAGCTTGCATTTCTTTCAAATCAACAAGATGACAAGACCAAGCTTTTCGTCCATTACTTTGATACCCAAACCTCCGTTGCCCTGACCAATTCGGCTGTTCCTCCGGGCTCTGTCTCTTGGTCTTACGACAATCAGAGTTTGGCCTTCACCCAATTTGTGCCTTCCACTCCAAAATCGCTACTCAACATCCCATCAAAACCTACAGGAGCGGACTGGAATGCAGCCCCTATCTACATTGACGAGATGGTCTACAGGAGAGATGGAGCTGGCTATGTAAAACCTGGAAACAGACAGATTTTCACCATTGGTTTAGCCGGTGGCACTGCCAGACAATGGACTTCGGATGACCACAATTATGGAAGCCCGGTGTGGTCAAAGGATGGAAAATCTTTGTTCTTCTCCGCCAATCTTAGAGAGAATGCAGAGTTTGAACCAGCTAATTCAGAAATCTATCAACTGAACTTAACTGATGGAAGTATCAAAGCATTGACTAACCGATTTGGTCCTGACTCTGGCCCGGTGCTTTCTCCTGATGGGAAAAAGATTGCCTACACAGGGAACAATGACACTTTTCAGGGATATCAGGTCACTCACCTATACGTGATGAATACTGATGGCAGCGGTGTGAAAAATTTAACGGAAGACCTGGATAGGGATGCCTCCAATCCTCAATGGGATGCCAATGGACAAGGCATCTATTTTCAATATGATGAGTTTGGCGATACCAAAGTGGGTTATGTAGCCCTGACCGGCAAAGTAAGAACCATAGTTGATGGGCTGGGAGGATTGGATTTGGGAAGACCCTACAATTCGGGAACTTATTCTGTTTCTGCCAACAATAAAATTGCATTCACAGAAGGAGGTCCAGAACACCCGGCAGATTTAGCCATTTGGAGCAATGGAACTAAAACAAGGGTTACTCGCCTGAATGACGACCTTTTCTCCTACAGGAAAATCGGAAAAACTGAAGAGTTATGGTGGGAATCCAGTTTTGATGGTAAAAGAATCCAGGGCTGGATTGTAACGCCTCCGGATTTTGATCCTTCCAAAAAGTACCCTTTCATCCTGGAAATTCACGGAGGTCCATTTGCCATGTACGGACCGTCTTTTGCGTATGAAATTCAAGCTTATGCGGCTGCGGGATATGTGGTGCTCTATACCAATCCTAGAGGGAGTACGGGATATGGTCAGGAATTTGGCAATTCTATTCACCATGATTACCCAAATCACGACTACGAAGACTTGATGTCAGGCGTAGATGCTGTTATAGAAAAAGGCTATATCGATACGGACAATTTATTTGTGACAGGGGGCTCTGGCGGTGGTGTCTTGACTGCTTGGATCATTGGAAAAACCGACCGATTTAAAGCTGCCGTCGTCGCGAAGCCTGTAATCAATTGGTACAGCTTTGTATTGCATGCAGATAATCCAGTATTCTTCACCAAATACTGGTTTGGAGCAAAACCATGGGAAGATGTAGAATACTATCACCGACGATCACCAATCTCTTTGGTGGGAAATGTAAAAACTCCAACCATGCTGTTAACGGGAGAGAACGACTATAGAACTCCTATCTCTGAGTCTGAGCAATATTATGCGGCACTCAAGCTTCAGGGTGTAGAGTCTGCTATGGTTAGAATTCCCAATGCCTCTCATGGCTTAGTCAATAGACCAAGTATGCTATTAGGTAAGAATGCAGCGATTTTGAGTTGGTTTAATCATTACAGAGACAAGAAATGAAACTTGTTTTCGGGATCATATTAATACTATTGCCTATATGCTCTATTGCGCAAGAATCTGAAGAATCGCAGATTCTTGCGCTCAGGGCAAAATCCAATGCAGCCCTAGGCGCTTTTGATGAGGAGCTCAATGCTACTTTTTTGACGGACGATATTTTGATTACCACTGGGGCGGGAACTTTGATTTCGGGAAAAACTAAGCTTTTGGAATATATCAGGAAAGCAAGTGGCCCAAGGATGTATTGGATAAGAACTCCCGATGAAATCATCGTCAACCCTGAAACTCAACTTGCTTGGGAAAGTGGAACATGGAAAGGATTTGCGGAAGGTTCGGGAGAATCTATCGTAGGAGGAAATTATGCAGCCCAATGGACCAAAAAGTCCGGGCAATGGTTGATTCAGTCAGAATTGTTTGTGGCTTTACCTGACATCGAATAGAATATTATCATTTTCCTTTAGGAATAAGGACTCCTTACTAAAAGTGTCATATTCTGAAAACCAGATAATTACCCGTAAAAAATAATAGGCTAACTAAAGAAAATGACTATTTTTAGTTAGTTCTAATTGTTTGATGGTATGGTTTTTTGTTTTTTACTCAACCTAATTCTATTTATTGGCCCCAAAGACTCCCTCATTACGGTGACTAGCTCCATGATGGACCGGGATTTAATTAGTTTAGGCAGCTTAGAAGATTGGAAGTTCCAAGGAGGAGATAATTTAGAATGGGCAAATCCATCCTATGATGATAGTGATTGGACCCGCTTTTCCCCTTCAGGTCTTTCAGAACCTATACCAGATTCATTATGGAATAATTATGGTTGGTTTAGGCTAAGCTTTAAGGCAGATTCCAGTATCTACGAGCAACCTTGGAATTTATACTTTTACACTTGGGGGGCGGCAGAAGTATACCTAGACGGGAAATTAGTTCACACCTATGGAAAATTCTCTTCCACTCCTGAGGAGGAGAAGACTTTTATGCCAATTAGCAAACTCCATAGGCCAATTCAGATTCTACCAAAAGAAAAACACTTATTGGCTGTCAGGTTTTCTTACCATAATGGGAAAGTATATAAAAAATATTTAGATATTTTAAGTGGAAGTTTTGGTTTTGGTATTGGAATAACAGGAAATCAAATAAACGATCTAATAACAAAGGATGAGAACAACAATAAAATTGTAACTTATTCGGCAATCTCAATGTTATTGATTATATTTATACTTTTATCCTTTTTCATTTATTTAGACCCGAAAGACAACACATATTATTATGTAAATTTTATAATACTATTTTGGATATTTCATTCAATCACTCCATTTATTTTTAAGCTAAATGACTTTAGTATTTTTTCTTATATATTAATTGGCATTTATTATGCAATTCTCACTTCAGGGCTGGCAATTTCTTTTTATCCCTTCGCTATCAGCTCTATTTTTAATCTAAAGCCCTCTAAAACATTTACTTATTTACCGTACTTTGTACCAATATTGGCAATATCTACAATCATTTGGCCTTTCACATATTCTCTTTTATTCCGAGGCCTATTTTTAATACTGGTAATAGTATTTACTGTTAAAATTCTCATTAAGGTAAAAAATGAAAAGCAAAAGGGTGTTGGAATTGCAACTTTTGGTTTTTTAGGATCTCTAATAGGTATTTTGATTGCAGTGTTCTTCGAAAATTTCTTCAATATACCAAATACAATTTTTTCAATTTTTAGAGTAATGACATATGTCTTTATCCCACTTGGAATGGCATTACTAATTGGATACAGATTTTTTCTCTTAAATATTAACTTAGAGAATCAAGTTGTAGAGAGAACCGCCGAACTTAACCAATCTCTAGAAAATTTAAAGTCCACTCAAGCCCAACTGATCCAATCAGAAAAAATGGCTAGCTTAGGAGAATTGACGGCAGGAATCGCACATGAAATTCAAAATCCTTTAAACTTTGTCAACAACTTTTCAGAAGTTAGCGAAGAGCTAATTGACGAACTTCAAGAAGAGATAGAGAATGGGGAGTTTGATGAGGTCAAACTTATTGCTTCAGATTTGAAAGAAAATCTTTCTAAAATAAACCATCATGGCAAAAGAGCCGGTGCAATTGTAAAAGGAATGCTTGAACATAGTCGTAGCAATTCCAGAGAAAAGTCAGAAACAGATATCAATGCGTTGGCAGAGGAATACCTTAAATTGAGCTATCATGGTCTAAGAGCCAAAGACAAAAGCTTTGAAGCATATTTCAAAACTGATTTAGATCCTGATTTACCTAAAATAAAAGTAGTAACTCAAGATTTGGGAAGAGTATTTTTAAATCTTATCAACAATGCATTCTATGCAGTCAATGAAAAAGCAAAACTGGGCAGTAACGGCTATCAACCTGAAGTCATCGTCTCCTCCAAAAAGAATGAAAATGGAGTGGAAATTTCAGTCAAAGACAATGGAAATGGAATACCGGATGCCATTAAAGAAAAAATCTTCCAACCTTTCTTCACTACCAAGCCAACAGGCTCAGGAACTGGTTTAGGGCTTTCTCTTTCTTACGATATTATCAAAGCGCATGGAGGGGAGTTGAGAGTCATAAGCGAAGAAGGAAAAGGAACGGAAATGAAAATTACACTTCCTATCCACAAGGATTCATGATCTCATTTTTCCGAAAAATCCGCCAGAAACTCTTAACCCAAAATAGGGTCACAAGATACCTAATCTATGCCTTTGGTGAGATATTCTTAGTGGTCATCGGGATTTTGATCGCGCTTCAGGTTAACAATTGGAAAGAAAAAAGGAAGAACTTGAAATCCTAAAAGAGTGCAAATCAGAGTTAATGACGGATCTGAAGGAAATCAATCTAAACATTTAGGAATTAAGATAAAGCCAGAGTTAGTTAAATCTAATCATTGATTGATTGGCAAACGATGCCACCAATCATGGTTCACTTGCCTCCTATTTTTATAACACACTTCTTCCTATTCATTTTGTCCACTCAATTAGTTTCTTTGAAACGGCCAAGCCAAAAGAATTAGATATAATCTCCAATTCCGATCTTCGGAAGCAATTGATTTCTTTATATGATTCTCAATATGACGGTTTCTTGTAGGTAGAAAATGAGAAATTAGAGAACTAGTCGCATTTGGACAGTCTGCATGGAAGTTTAAGAGCCTTCTCCATAAACCAAGCTCCCTTCATTTCTATAACTAGCTTAGAATTCCTAAGCCATCCAGACCTATAATTAGTTCTTCATCTCAATAATTCTTCCTGGAGTCCAAGGGGCTTGATTTGCATCGAGTTCCGTATTGATCGCTGGTACATTTACCTCTACCAATTCCTTTAAGCTTGCGATGACCGGGCTCAAATATTTTTCAGCTATTCTTTTCACCTCTTTCGAAGTTGTCGTGGGATCCGTCAAACTTGTGGATCCAGCATAAATGGCTGTATTCACCCGGCTTATCAGTGATGGCGCCTGATCGATTTCAAGTTGGTTTTTGATTGGGTCTCCAAACATGGTCAACTCAATCTCATCCAAGGTATTTTCCATGGCATTAATTTTTTCGTCCAGCGAAGCGCTTTTCACCACTCTTGCAGCTGCCTGAAAATATTTCAAAGCTTCCCGCAGTTGATTGTAAGAATTTCTAGCTCCGTTTGCCGATTTGGATAGTTCCATCAACTGCTGATGAAAAGCCAGCATAGCGGCTGGATCTGAGATAGGGACCGATTGGTTATCCAATGTTTTTACCTCGAATGGAACTGCTGCAGTGAGAGGAGTTATTTCTCCATCGATACTCTTGGCCAGCTCCACAGTATAGCTCCCAGGAAGCACCATTATTCCCGAAGAAAGATTCTTCATCGGATCTGCGAGACTGGTATTCACTTGATCGATTGCAGGATATGTTAAATCCCAGTATACCCGATTGATGCCATCTGATGGACTACTTCTAATCTCATTGACCACCTCACCATTCACATCTTTGATGGTAAAAATCAGAAAAGGTTTTTCTTCCTCTTTCTCAGCTTGAAGTTGCTCGTAGCTCGGATAATAAACAGTTTCTCCAGCTTTTCTTTTCTCCCCTTCAGTTTTCTTTCGCTCACTTTCAAGGGTAGGATATTTCTCTTTTAGAAAATAGGTGAATGCTGCTCCAAATGGCGGATTTTCACCCAAGTAATAGGTTTCTCCCTGAAATCCTTTTGGGCCCAACCAAGAGATGGTTTTACTTGCAGCGATCGGACTGTAAGACTCATATTGCAAAGCTTCAGAAACAGGGAAAATATGCGCTTCTTTTTCCAAAAGTTCATTGGACAATTCTCGTAGTGCTGAATAATCATCAAGGATATAAAATCCCCTTCCAAATGTACCCAGCACCAAGTCTTTTTCTCTTTCCTGAATATTGATATCCCGTACCGCGATGGTGGGCAGTCCTTTTGATAGTTTTTGCCAATATTGGCCCCCATCAAGCGTAGTAAAACATCCAAACTCAGTCCCAACAAATAACAAGTTTGCTACCTCTGGGTCTTCTGCTATTGCATAAACTGATCCCCTCTCGGGCAGATTTGCTTTGATGGCTGTCCAGCTTTTTCCCATATCTGTGCTTTTCAAAAGATAGGGTTTAAAATCGCCTCGTTTGTGATTATTAAATGCCGCATACACAGTGTTCTTATCATGAGCAGAGGCGATGATTTCATTTACATAAGTCATGTCAGGCACGCCTGGGAATGAATTGTAGCGCGTCCAACTTTCCCCTCCATTTGTTGTCACATGAATGAGTCCATCATCAGTTCCAGCATACAGTAGATTTTCATCTATTGGAGATTCTGCGATTGCCACGATATTCCCAAAAGGCGTGGTGGATTCATTTTTTGCCACGGCATCCATGGGCCAAACCTTCCCCATCACTTCTAGCTTATTTCGATCTATCCCTCTTGTCAGGTCACCGCTCACTTCGCGCCAGCTTTCACCCATATCATCACTTCGATGCACTCGATCGGAAGCATAGTACAAGCGCTTGTGGTCATGACTGCTTACAAGCAAAGGTGAATCCCAATTCCAGTTGTAGGAATAATCTCCATCCAATGGCTGTGGGACAATATTCTTTGTCTGACCTGTTTTTCGGTCAAATCTGGCCAAATTCCCATACTGTGATTGACTATAAATAATATCTGGATTTTCAGGATCCACATGGGGTTCGAAACCATCACCCAGTGTGGTCACAAACCAGTTGCGATTGCTGATTCCAGTCGTCTCAGTTGTCTGCGAAGGTCCCCCAAAGGAAAAATTATCCTGAGTACCTCCATAAACATAATAGAAGGGGTAGTCATTACTGACTCCTAACTTATAAAATTGAGTGACGGGAAGATTTGGGAAGAAGCGCCAAGTTTTCCCTCTATCCCAGGATTCATAAACTCCCCCATCATTTCCATTGAGTAAATAGTTTGGATTCTTAGGATCAATCCAAAGCGCATGATTATCGATGTGCTTATTCTGCTCACCTACATTATTGAAAATCTTCCCTCCATCTTCAGAAACGGCCGCGTAGGTATTCATCACATAGACCAGGTCTACATCTACCGGATCAGCGATCACCTCCTGATAATAATTTCCACTGGATGAATAGTCACTTTGTCTGACCCAGGATTCTCCAAGATCTGTGGATTTGTAAAACCCACCTTTATCCTCTTGCGCTTCTACCACTGCGTAGATCACGTCCGGATTAGCAGGAGAAATATCCAGCCCAATTCGGCCTAAATCACCACTCGGAAGTCCTTTGACAATCTTCCGAAAACTCTTTCCACCATCGGTAGATTTGTAAACAGAGGATTCAGGCCCTCCACTGATGTATGTAAATACATGTCTTCTTCTTTGGTGCGCTACAGCATAAATCACATTGGGATTTCTTGGGTCGAGGTGGACTTCATGGATACCGGTATGCTCACTGATATCAAGAATCTTAGTCCAGTTGTCTCCCCCATCTGTTGTTTTGTATAGTCCTCTATCTCCTCCAGCACTCCAAAGTGGGCCCGTTGCCGCTACATACACCACATCTGAATTGTACGGATCAATGGCAATCATCCCAATATGCTCAGATTCTTTGAGCCCTTTATGCTCCCAGCTTTTTCCTCCATCCATACTTTTGTAAACTCCATCTCCATAGGCCACACTTCGCTGGTTATTATTTTCACCAGTGCCTACCCAGATGACGTTATGGTTATTTGGATCCATCTCCACCACCCCGATCGAGTAAGACCCTTGCGAATCAAATACCGGCTCAAAATTGAGCCCTTTATTGGTGGTTTTCCAAACTCCGCCTGCAGCAACCCCCACATAAAATTCACTTGGATTATCTGGATTAACCGCAAAATCTGCTATCCTGCCAGAAGTGAATGCAGGCCCGATAGATCGAAAAGAAAGACTATTCCAAGCCGTCTCATAAATGGCAGGTTTTCCCTCTTCCTTTTTTTGAGCCTCAGCAAAAAAAGTTAAGCCGGTTAACAAAACTAACAACAGTTGAAAAGCGATGATTTTTTGTAGCATGGGAAGTTTCTTAGGTTGATAGCGAGGAATTTAGAAAAAATCTAAGAAAATAACTGGATTACTTCCTGAAAAGGCCTTATTGATACAAACAGAAGTTCTAGCCAAATGCAATGATATTTACATCAAATCCAGAAATGGATATCAGATAGTATTGCCAAAAAACTGCGAGAAATCCATCAAATATGATACGACAAAATCTGTAGTAGGAATCTTTAGCCAAGACGAAAGCTTAAAAAAAGATTTACGATCCCTCATTGGAAATGAGACCGGCAAGGTCAATAATCTTATGACAATAAAAACACAATTGAACGACCTTGTCGAACTACTTCAAAACTTGGTTTTAGAATAATATTTTTTAAATCTCCATGAACAGGTTAAAATCAGCAAAATCTTTGGCTGAAGCATTTTCTATGACCTAGTTTAAAGGCCAAGTATTTTGCAAAGGCTTGAGCTAATCGGAAAAGAATCTATTTCCTTCGGAAACTTTTTATCCACATTCATCCCGATCTAATTACTCTCCTTACCCTGAAAAATTATCTTAATCAAAGAGTGGAATTTCGAGAACATTGGAAAAACAGAAAACTGATAAAAGATAATGTAAATTTCTACTCACTTAGATATTTAGTTAAAGTTGAACTTATTTAGCTTCCCATAGAAATTTCAAATACAAATTATTGCATTTAACAGCAGTTTTTGTATTTTAGGAAGAATAAAATCAGTGGAGAGTAAATTTCTCACTGAAAGAATTTTTGACTTATCGGCTTTTACTTATAGCGTTCTATCCTGAAAAATCCCACACGGGGATTTGACAAGTTTGCAATTGAAATTAGATCTAATGGATTGAAAAATCAGGCCAGAACTGTTCACAGTGACAATATTTAAACTTTATTAATCTTTTAATTTTCATTTTATGCCTGATTCAAACACTTTCGACCCCAATGCAATGAACGTGGGGAAATACCTAGCCTACAGACTCCACCAGTTGGGCGTAAACCAATTATTTTCGGTTCCGGGAGATTATACCAGTGACCTTTTAGAAATCATCGACACCTACAAAACCCCCAAGGGTGATCGGTATCTCAACCGAATTGGAAATTGCAATGAGCTCAATGCAGGGTATGCAGCAGATGGCTATGCGAGAGCCAATGGACTTGGAGCTGTCGCAGTGACTACCGGAGTCGGATCCTTCAGTTTGCTGAATGCAATAGGAGGCTCTTTCGTAGAGAGCATTCCTGTAGTAGCAATTATCGGAACGCTGAGTAACACCAAGCTCATGGATGAAATCAATGCAGGTGAACTCTACCATCACAATGTCAGCACCGAGGATACTAATCGCACCGTGTACTCTCCAGTCACGGTAGCATTTGAGCGAATATCCAACCCTCTGAAGGCAGCCTCTCAGATTGATTCGGCTATCATAGCCTGCATCAGTGAAAACAAACCAGTAGCAATCGAAATCATGGAGGATTGTTATTACATGCCTTGTGCCGAACCAAAAGGAACATTAAGTCCGGTAAATGGATATGAGTCTTTACCTATTCTTCAAAGCATGGCGGCACCACCAACTTCAAATAAATATGCTGGTCAGATTGTGAGTGCTATAGAAAATGCAGCTAATGCAGTTTATGCGAAAATATCAACAGGAAAGCCGCTATTTTGGATAGGAAAAGAGATCTCAACCAAGAGACTGCAGTCTAAATTCATTACCCTACAACAAGCCATTGGAGCTCCTTATGTCACGTCCTTCTTGGGCAAGGCAGTGGTTTCGGAGGATAATCCTTGGTTTCTGGGGATGCATGACGGGGTTTTTACGACTGAACACACCAATTTCTACTTGCAGCAATCCACTGCCATTATCGGATTAGGTGTATGGAATACAGACTTGAATACCTTTGGGTCCAAAAGCCCCGAAACAGGAAATATTTCTCCGGTATTCGCCTCACGAGATATGGTGAAAGATGGGGAAAACCTCTACGTACAAGTCACGCTGGAACAGGTGATGGATGCTGTAATTGCATTGGTCCAAAAAAACAAATATAAATCTAAATGGGAGCAACCAAGCCCTCCGCCACTTCCAACCATCCCTGCACCAAAAACTCAAATCACTTACGATTCATTCTTTGCAGTACTCGATCAACATGTCGATGAAAACCACCTGATCGTGGCAGATATCGGTCTCTCCTCATTCGGAGGGTCCTCTTCGCTAAAAATCAATAGGCAGGATGGATTTCTAGCTCAAAACATCTGGGCATCCATCGGATGGAGTGTACCTGCAGGCCTAGGGGCATCTTTCCGAGATAATCTACGAACATTTGTGATAGTGGGTGATGGTGCTTTCAAATTGACCTGTCAGGCCGTTTCTACCATGGTACAAGAAGGTCGAAATACCGTCGTATTTGTACTGAATAATAAGGTCTATGGAGTGGAACAAATGCTTTTGGACTCGGACCCTTACAAGAAGGACTCCTCTGCACCATTTGAAGAAGCCAATATCCTTCAGGAATGGGATTATATAAACCTCATGAAAGGCTTTTCAAATAATGCGGGGAAAGCTAAAAGCGCAGTAGTCAATACCATAGGTGATTTGCAGTCCCTATTGGAAAATATAGCTAGTGATACAGCCTCTACCTATCTAGTGAGCATCAATCTCGACGAGCGAGACTACCCTTCAGCTTGGAAGCTTTTTGTATACAAATAAATCTTAAACTCTAATTCTTTTTATCATGAGTACCAAATCAAAAAAAACAAGTAACTCCACTGAAGTCCTAATTGTCGGAGCTGGAATGAGCGGACTTTTCACAGCTTGGCGTTTACTGAAAGAAAAACCAACAACCAAGGTGACCATTTTGGAAAAAATGGGACAAGTAGGCGGAAGGCTTGAAACAACTTTTGTGGATATCAAGGGGCATGACGGAAAAACCTACAAAGTACACGATGAAGAGGGAGGAATGCGCTTTGTCCCCAGAGGAAAAGGGATGGAGCATCTATGGGGATTAATTGATGCTATCAATGAAGAAAACAAGAAATATCCGGAGGCACAGCTAAATACGGTAGATTTCGTGATGGGAGATGACAACAACCGCTACTACGTACGAGGAAAGTCTTTCTCTCAAGCCGAGGCTAAAAAAGGTAATCAGGCTATTTGGGCTACCTTATTCAATTTGGCACCCAATGAACAAGGCAAAGATCCTTCGGATATTTTGAAGGAAGTCATGAATGATATTCAGGACCAAAACAGCATCAAACGTCCCTCCTCTCCTGCTGAATGGGCGCACTTCCGAAACAACTGTACTTATAAAAATTTTGAAGGAAAGGCTATTCCAATCAATAAGTGGGGATTTTGGAGTATTCTCCGCAATTATGGCCTCACGGAAGAATGTATTGAAATGCTGAGTCACGTAGTTGGGTTTATGGGACCTTTTCAAGACTACATCAATGCAGGAGAAGGACTTCAGATTTTATTTGATTTTCCAGATCCTAAAAACGCTCATTTTCAAACGCTCGAAAAAGGATTTCAATCCTTGCCCAATGCCTTGGCTGCCTTAATCAAGGGCGCTGGTGGAAGCATCCATTTGAAGGAAACTGTCAAATCTGTCACCAAAACTGATTCTGGATACAGTATCGATACCTCTCACGGATCATACACAGCTTCTAAGGTGATTCTTGCCATTCCAAAAAAGCCTCTTAAGGAATTGATCAAAGTCTCGCCGATTCTATCAGGAAATGAAAAGTTTATGAGTGCAGTCAATAGTGTTCAAAACATGGAATTGACCAAGGTAGGGCTCTATTTCAAGGAGCGATGGTGGCATCAAGCTCAGAAAATAAACCTAACGAATGGGCCTAATTTCACAGATCTTCCACTGGGCTCTGTTTACAGCTTTTCACAGTTTCCTGCAGACTCGATTGCGGACAACAATTACAATGGCCCTGCTGCTTTGACTCAATACACAGACTACATCCGAGGAAACTTCTGGAAGGAAATGCAAAATGTAGGCGAAAGCTATCAGTCTGAGGAATTCCCAAAGAACCCTCCTGGTACAACTGCCTGCTCTACATCCTTGGTCAATGAAATCATGCGGCAAATCAAATTACTCTTCGGATTGGATGAGGATGCCTATGTGCCCAAGCCAGTATTGACTACCTATCGAGTTTGGGGTCAAGCACCGTATGGTTTTGGCTATCACCAGTACAAGCTCAATATCGATGATCTCAAAGATGTCTACCCCCATATTACGTCACCAGCTAAGGACTTATTTGTATGTAATGAATCCTGGTCTCCCGAGCAGGGATGGGTAGAAGGGGCACTCATCATGAGTGACTATGTCCTACAGCAAGAAGCATTTGGGCTTCCAGCCTTTGCTACGGATTCTTTCGCCCGCACTATCAAATCATAAAATCTTTTCAATCATGAAAGCAAAAACAATTAAAGGAAATTCATTGGACGAAATCAGTCAGGCCCTTGAAGCCTCTCTTTCAGATGGATATATGCCTACCTTAGCCATCGTATTTCTATCCATCAAGCAGGATCGGGCAGCTATTTGCCAACTATTAGAGCAAAAAGACATCAGTATTTTCGGAGCAACCACTGCAGGAGAATTTATCGATGGGGATATTGGTGAGGAGTCCGTGGTAATTATGCTTTTGGATATGAAAAAAGAATATTTCCACTGTGTACACTTTGAGACTGGGGATGAGAATATTTTGGATGTAGCCAAGAGAGCGGGAGAATTGGGATTGAAAACCTTTAAAAACCCAGCCTTCATTATTGCTTCAGGGGGTATCAGTACCGATGGAGAAATGATCATCAAAGGAATAGAAAATGCCGTAGGTCCAGAAGTCACCATTTTTGGAGGTATGGCGGGGGATGATTTTACCATGACAGGAACTTTTGCCTTTACTAACGGCCATTATGATATCACAGGGATCGTAGTATTGATTTTAGACGAGGACAAGATTTCTATTGCAGGGTTGGCTACAAGTGGCTGGCAACCTGTAGGTACCGTTAGGACCATCACCAAGAGTGAAGGAAATACTGTTTACACCATTGATGATGAACCCGCACTCGATGTGGTCATCAAGTATATGGGCGTCAATAAAAACATCGATGAATGGAAAGAGGTCATCGTGAATGTGGGTTCGGAATTCCCTATGCAAATCCAACGGGAAGGAACAGAGCCTGTAATTAGAGCCCCATTATTCGCCAACAAAAACGATCGGTCTTTAGTCTGTGCGGGCAGTGTTCCGCAAGGCTCTAAAATCCGATTTTCGCTAGCTCCGGATTTTAATGTCATCGAAAAGGTAGTAGATGAATGTGAGGAAGTGAAAAAAAATGAACTTCCAAAAGCTGATGCCTTGATTATGTTTTCGTGCAAAGCCAGACACCTTTCTCTTGGCCCGATGGTCAGCGACGAAATCGACCAAGTCAAAAATGTTTGGGATGCTCCTTTAGCTGGATTTTTCAGTTATGGTGAAATGGGAAAATCAACCAAAGGCAAACACGAATTTCATAATAACACCTGCTCATTAGTCGGACTATCTGAGAAATAACTATTAGAAAAAAGAAAAGGGAGGAAAACCTATCGAAAAGAGCCCTCTTTTTTCTTTAGAATCATTTTATGAATAAAAATATTCAGACAATTTTGGAGTTGATCTCCCAGTCAGAAAAGCTTTCCCAAGAAGAAAAGGAGCAACTGAATCGCTCCGCAAAGGGTCTAGAAAGGGATCTTAGCATCGTTGAGTTTAAGCTCGATCGCTCTGAAAAGATGCGAAGGACTACCTCCATACTTTTGGAAGAAACTATCGAAGAATTGGATAAAAAAAGGCAAGCCGTAGAAAAGCTTGCCTTGATCTCTTCCAGACAGGCATCCCTCGAACGAATCAGAGCGGAAATCGCCTCTATGCGCAAAGCTGAAGATTTGGAGGAGATTTCCCCGCTGATTTGGCAAGAACTATCCAAGCTTAAAGTTCCCTACATACGATGTGGAATTTTCATTGTAGAGGAGGAAAATCACTTAATGCATGTATTCCTAAATACTCAGGATCAACAATCAATCGCTGTTTTACATATTCCTTTTGATGCAACAAGCTTGACTCAAAACGTACATACCTTTTGGAAAAAGCAAGAACGCCATCAGGAAAAGTGGAGTGAAACGGACTTTATCAATTGGGTCGAAAGCTTAAGTGAAAAGGGATTTATTTCTTCTCAAAAAGACTATGTTGCCGGGCCTGTTCCTAAACAACTCATCCTTGAATTTTTTCCATTCAAGCAAGGAATGCTTTATATCGGAAATTCAGAGTCTCTTTCTACGGAGAATGAAGAACTCTGCCAAACTTTGGCAGGTAACTTTTCGGTAGCCTATGATCGGTATGAAGATTTCACTAAGCTAGAAATAGCCAAAAAGAATGTTGAAATCGCATTGAAGGACCTCCGGATTACACAAGACCAATTAATTCAGCAGGAAAAACTTGCTTCTTTAGGCCAGCTTACTGCCGGTATTGCTCATGAGATCAAAAACCCACTGAACTTTGTCAATAACTTTTCGGACCTCAGTATAGAATTGGTTAACGAGGTTTTAGAAGAGATCAATGCGGCCAAAGCCTTTAACAATACCCCCAAAATGTCGGCGAGATTGGAAGAAATGACCGATCTGCTACACACCATCGAAATCAACCTCAAAAAAATCTACGAACATGGGTCTAGAGCTAACGAAATTGTGACCTCCATGCTTCAACATTCAAGAGGCGGATCCGGTGAAATGAAAAAAAATGATTTAAATGAATTGATTGGCGAGTTTTCGAATCTTGCCTTTCATGGTATGAGAGCTGGCAAAGACCCAATTCAACTCGAACTAATTCTCGAACTAAAACCAAATCTTCCTAAAGTACCACTGATCAAAGAGGACTTTTCCCGAGTCATCATTAACCTCTGTACCAATGCCTTTGATGCCTTAAAAACAAAGGTCAAAGAACATGCATTAGATTATAAACCTTGTCTTACCATTCGAACTCGGTCAGACAAAAATTCAGTCTTTCTCGAAGTAGAAGACAATGGTCCAGGTATCCCTGAGAAAATTTTAGACAAAATTCTTCAACCCTTTTTTACTACCAAACAAGGAAAAGAAGGAACCGGGTTGGGACTGAGTATTTCTCATGATATCATAAAGGCCCATAGGGGGCAACTCACTATCGAAACCTTGGCTGGAAGAGGAACCAAATTTATTATAGAATTACCTATGACCTGAACGCTAAATCACTTTTGAATAATATAAAATTTCGAAGAACAGACTCTGTTCGAGTGTGATTGAGATTGTTCTTAACTACTAAATTCTGAGAATTATGGCACATCCAAAAAAATCCCTTTTTCACGCTCCTCGCATAAGCCTTGCTATTCTCCCGCTTTTTTTAATGCTGATCAGCTTTTCCACATCCGCCCAAATCAATTCATCTAAAGGCGTACCTAGTTATACCAATTATGTATTCGGGGGTAATTCTTTGGCAGGGCAGCAAGTCTGGAATGTCAATCAAAATAAAGAGGGCTTTCTCTTTGTAGGGACTAGCTCAGGCCTACAAAAATTTGATGGTAAAAATTGGAATCTTTTAGCCTCTCCAAGTACAGAATTCAATACCAATATTCGATCCACGCTCTCGGCATCGGATGGAACTTTTTATTATGGTGCCTTAGGGGATTTTGGAACTGTTGTTTCGGATTCCACTGGCAAAATCAAAGAACGGTCACTTTTAAAAGGCTACCCCGCTGATTTTATTTTTAACGATATCTGGTCTATCCGAGAGAGCAAGGGAAAAATTTATTTCCAGGCTAGAGAGGCAATTTTCGTTTATACTCCTCCAAATGGGAATGGAATACCGGATTCCATTAAAGAAAAAATTTTTCAGCCTTTCTTTACTACCAAGCCAACAGGCTCAGTAACTGGTTTAGGACTTTCTCCTTCTTACGATATTATCAAAGCGCATGGAGGGGAGTTGAGAGTCATAAGCGAAGAAGGAAAAGGAACAGAAATGAAAATTACACTTCCTATCCACAAGGATTCATGATCTCATTTTTTCGTAAAATCCGCCAGAAACTCTTAACCCAAAATAGAGTCACGAGATACCTAATCTATGCCTTGGGTGAGATATTCTTGGTGGTCATCGGGATTTTGATAGCGCTACAGGTCAATAACTGGAATGAGGAGCGAAAGGAGCATAAAAAAGAGCGAGAGCAATTGTTTTTCGCTTTGGAAAACCTGAAAACAGATTCGATCAGCATCGATAGTATCAAGTCACGAACAGATAAAATCCTGGCTGTTCACCACAACCTTATATTACTTTCAGAAAATAAAATAACTGACGAAGCGGTCGGAAACTTGGACCTGATCCGGGCTTCAGAACCCAATATTTTAATTATCAAAAAGAATAATCCCAACCTGCCCAATGAGGTAAAAGATCAGGAATTGCGGAGGATTCTTTTAGATCATTATCTGCTCATTGATTGGCTGGAATTCACTATTTTAAATCATAATGAAATCATTGAAGTCATGGTAAGACCATTTCTCGCGGAAAAAAAGCTGCTGAATTTTGGTCAGCAAATTGAAACCGATAGACAGAAATTTGAATTGATCAATGACGAACGATTTTTTGAAGAGTTTAAAAATGAAGAAATCAAGCAAGTTTTATTTGAATCAGGGATAAAGCTGAGAATAATGCGATCAAACATTGAAAGTTTCGCTCAAAAGAATGAAGATTTAAAAAAAGCTATCATGTCATATCTCAATAAAAATTGATTCCCTATTTCCGAAAAATTCGAAAAAAACTGCCCTAGCAAAATCGTATATACCGCTATCTGGCATACGCGATAGCAGAAATATTATTTGTGGTCAAGGAAATATTGGTAATTCTTTAGGTATACTACCGGAATGAAGTCACACCATCTGAAATGCTGGGATTACATTTTAGAATTAAACGGGTAAGTAAAAATTAAATTTTTACTAAAACACAGAAAAATGAAAACAGAACTTTGTAGATCAATTCAGGAGAGAATTCTCCCATTTTTAGTATTTCTGGCAATTTTGAGTTGTGAGTCCAATACAGCTACAAGTCCTAGGACACCCCAATTTAACCATGTGTATTTGCATGTATCAGACATGGATAGATCATTGGATTTTTATACCTCAGCGTTCGATTTGGAAGTGACCAAGCACATAAAAAAATTAAAGCGAACCTTGGAAGATGGCCAGACGGTAGAACAGGAGATCAATTTGGCTTTACTAAAATTTCCGGGACATTATTTCGCTTTGGAAATTGGAGAAACACTTGATTCTCTTCCCAATAATACTAGGGCCAACTATGCACATGTGGGGATAGAGGTAGAAGATATTGAGTCAGCAAGTGAGCGAATTATTAAAGCGGGAGGATTATCCTCTAGACCGATTACGCAGGTGGAAACGGAAAGCATACTAGCTAAAACCGCTTTCTTCACAGGTCCAGATGGAGAAACCATAGAACTCATGCAAATCATTTCAGGTAATTTTCAATTATGAAACGAATCCTTTCCGCCCTCAAAGAAAAATGGCCAGAGTATATACTGGAGATTATCGTACTGGTCATTGGTATTTTTATTGCCTTTGAATTGAATAATTATGGCGAAAATCAAAAAAGAAAAAAGGTAGAAATTGAAATCCTGAAAGGATGCAGGGCAGAGCTTAAAACAGACCTAAAAGATATCAATCTCAATATTAATGATTTTAAAAAATCACTTTTCGCGTTAGAGACCTTTATCGACTTGTTGGAAAATGATGGACAATATCATGATTCTCTGGCAGCATTATTTAACTATACATTATTACCCATTCATTTTGTGCATTCTACCAGTGCCTTTGAAACCCTTAAGTCTAAAGGTTTGGATATCATATCCAATCCGGACATCCGGACCAAACTTGTCAAAGTTTATGATTCACAGTATGATTTTTTTCTCCAAGCCGAATCAGAGGAATTGGATGAAGTCCATTATGGGTTGAGACATATATTTCCCGGAAGGTTTGAGTCTGGGTTAAACTTTCCAAAATCGAATTTTGACGGAGAGCTAATTCCACTGGATTTTGAGGCATTAAAAAGTGACATTGAATTCCTATATTTTATCAAAACTCAAAGAAACAGAACTCAATCCTACTTGGATTACTTTTATGCTAATTTGAAAGAAGACGTAGAGACCATGATCAGCGACCTGGACACAGAGCTTAAACGTCTTGAATAATGAACATCTAGAAAGGCCGGGTTTGATCTTGAACCCGCGATTCCTGTCAGTTAGGCAAAGCCTTTTTCGTAGCTAATCAGTCAAGACAAAGATCAATGTGTAGCAATTTCTAATTGAAGTAAACCACATACATTAGTAATACGCTAATAATCAGGGATTTTTTAGTATCTTCTCAAGAAAATTTTGCTCTATTGATCTCATTTTTTAGAAAAATCCGTCAAAAACTCCTGCAGCAAAACAGGGTTACCCAATACCTAGCATACGCAATAGGAGAAATATTTTTAGTAGTCATCGGAATATTGATTGCTCTACAAGTGAATACCTGGAATGAAAGCAGGAAATCAAGAAATTTTGAGCAAGAGATTCTTTCACTCATTGACCAAAATCTAAGTCGTGACTCTAGCGTGATTGCTGCGGAGCTACAAAAAGCTCTCATTGCTAATGCGACCACTGATTCCATTTTAGATCAGGTGGAAAAAGGAATTTTTGAGGAAAACCTGTATGTATGGATGGCTAAGGTCATTCGGTTTGAGAGGTTCAAGTCTCAATCCAGTGGCTTTGAAGTTTTAAAATCCAAGGGAATTGATGCGATTTCTGATAAGGATCTCCAAATCGATTTAATCAACTACTATGATGAAGTCCTATTCCGCTTGAGTCAAGCTATTTTGGATGTGGAGAATTCCTTCAATTCAGATTGGATTCCAGTGGTCAAAAGTGAATTCTATGATTTTGATTATGAAGACAGATTGGAACCTAGAAATCTGGAGGATTTTTTTAAAAATCCTAGTCATATAGTTCTCTTCAAAATGTTTCAGGATAATCGAGAGGGCTCAATTAGCAGAATGGAGATTGCATTAGCTGAAATTTCCGCCTTGAGAGCATCCATAAAAAATCAGCTGAAATGATCTCCTTTTATCGTAGAATCCGTCAAAAACTTCTAAAGGAAAATAGAATTACTAGGTATTTAACCTATGCTTTGGGGGAGATCGTATTGGTGACAATTGGAATTTTGATCGCTCTTCAGATTAATACCTGGAAAGAAGAACGAAATGATCATAAAAGAGAAATTTCCTTTTATCAATCAGTTTTGATTGATCTTGAAAGTGATCAGCAAAAATTAGAAACTCAAACAAAATTTTATCAAAACAGAATTGAAAACCTTACCTGGTTACTTAAAGAAATAAGACAGCCCCAAGAATCCATTAATCCTGAAGAATTTGGGAAACACTCCGAGCCTCTTTATTATAGCGAGTCCGCGATTAGCTTTGATACCAGTTATGAAGCCGCCAAGAGTGCTGGATCAATTGCTGCTTTTTCCAATAAAATACTACTGAAACAATTGGTAGAATACTATTCCAGTTTTCAGGAAATCGAAAATGTACTGACCTCCACCCTCCGATTTATTGAAAGCACTTTTGAACCTCTGATGGCAAGTTTACCGAATAACTTTTTGGATAAGGAAAGCTCAGACCAAGTCTTGATCAGTCAGGGCAATCAAAATTTTTATCTCCTGTTAGAATCTGTCGAAGACCTAAGACCCGGCGTATCCCCAGAGGAACTCAAAAAATTTCTAAATCAACCGGAATTTGAATCCTATGTGGTCGCGGATTTGGGCAGGTCTTTTAATATGATAAGCAAACTGGATAGTAGAATTACACAGTTACAGTCCATTCAAAAAGATATAAAGCAATATCTTGAAAATTAGCACCCCTACAACAACTTGTATTTTTTCAATAAAAATATAAACAGGTCAACTTATTTTTTATCAAATTAAATTGAAAATCAGACACATATATAGTGGTTTGTAAGCTGTTTTTTGTATTTTAAAGCAACCAACTTTTATTTTCCTAAGCCACTTAGCCTTTTACCAACAACAAAGGCAATTCAACTAAACATAAAATCAGGCACAAACCCCAAAGTTTTTCCCACACCATTCACTATTGGATATAAAAACTCCAACAAATATGGGTGAATAGGAAGCTCTCGGGATCCTGCTTGAAAATCTTTTTAGACATAAAAAATGATAGATATTGATGCTTCGAGGGAAGCTTCGGCCTTGAAAGTTTACCATGAATTTTGGGACAGCTATCTCAAGGGGAATATTCCCACTTTTTCCTCCACCCTGGATGAGGATTTTGAGATGATTGGCACCTCTGAAACGGAGGTGTGCCACAATAAGGCTGAGGGTATAGCTTTTTTTAAAAATCAGATCGAGGAGATTGTAGGAAAAGCAGAGATGAGAAACAGAAACATCATTACCAAAGCCATTGGGGAGATGTTTTTGATCATAGAGAATTGCGACATCTACGTGATTTCTGAGCCAGAATGGGCTTTTTATTCCAAATTAAGGATTTCCACATTGCTTCACGAGACGCCCTTAGGTTGGAAAGTACTCCACCAGCATGGATCACTTCCGGACATGAAGGTTGAAGACGGGGAAACTATGGCCTTGGAAAAGGTCTCTCAAGAGAATCTTGAGCTGAGACAGGCAGTCAAAAGAAGAACTGCAGAACTGGAGAATAAAACCAAGGAACTGGAAATTGAAGCTTCTCTTGAGCGCGTTCGAGCCGTGGCTATGAGTATGAAAAAGCCTGATGATATGCTGGATGTTTGTCAAATCATAGCTGATCAGTTGAATGCTTTTGGAGTGGAGCAAATCCGGAATGTTCAGACTGCCATCATCGATGAAGTAAAGGGGCATTACCTCTGCTATCAATACTTTCCAGCCTATAAAAAAACGGCAATAGAATTAACCGAGTATTTCAAAAGTCCGGTAGAACATGAAATGGTTCGGCAAATGTTGGCTTCCAAAGATGGACATTTTATCGGGAGCATTCAGGGAAAAGAACTCCAGGAGTTTGCGGCCCATAGAAAAGCAGAAAATCATTTTTCAGACCCACTATTGGACCAATCTCAGGAACTGAGTTATTGCTTTCTTTCTATTGGGAAAGGTGGTTTGGGTCTTTCGCTTTATCATGCATTAAACCAGGAAGTTCTGCACATATTCAAGCGCTTCCATCAGGTATTTACTCTGTCGTACAGGCGCTTTCTGGATATTCAACAGGCAGAGGATCAGGCCCGGGAAGCTAAGATTGAAGCGGCGTTGGAGAGAGTTCGCTCCAAGAGTTTGGCTATGCACCAGACCAGCGAATTGCAATCTGTCATTCATACCGTTCATGAAGAATTGCTTCGCTTGGATCTCTCAATTTTCGGAGGCTCATTTATCGTGATCAACAGTGAACTGGATACAGAACTCAAGTGCTGGGGAGCCGGGGGCACGGCCGAAACTTCTGAAGAAATTCATATTCCCCGCTTTGATAAGCCTTTCTATACCAACCTGCTTGAAAGAGTTAAGAAAGGCCCCAGTTTCTTCACTGAGGAATTTACCTTGGAAGAAAAAGTCGAATTTTTTACCTTTTTATTTAATCACCAACCTTGGTCTAAGCTCAGTAAGAAAGAGAAAAAACAGACCTTGGAAACTACAGGAGGATATACCCGATCCTGTGTGGTGTCTGAACATACCAGCATTTTTATCATCAATCATGAAGGTGTTCCATTTTCAGAGTCGGATAATACGATACTGAAACGTTTTGGGAGAGTATTTGAGCAATCTTATACCCGGTTTCTAGATCTAAAAAAAGCAGAAGCACAAGCCAGAGAAGCACAAATTGAGACGGCTCTTGAAAAAGTAAGAAGCCGAAGCATGGGCATGCAAAACAGTGGGGAACTTCACGACGTCATCAAGGTGGTGTATGAGCAGTTTCGAGCGTTGAAAATCCCAATTGAGCATACGGGATTTATTATGGACTATAAAAATCGGGAGGACATGAATATCTGGTTGGCTGATGAAAACCAAGTGCATGCCCAGATCACTTTCCCCTATTTCGATTCTCCTCATTGGAATAGTTTTCTGGAAGCAAAATCAAAAGGCAAGGACTTTTTCACCAACCTTCTGGACTTTGAAGCCAAAAACCGCTTTTACAGAAAGCTCTTCGACTATATCCCAGACTTACCTCAGGAAACTCAGGAATTTTACTTTTCTCAACCGGGTCTTTCTATCTCTACAGTACTGATGGATAATGTAGGGCTGTATTTTGAAAATTATACTACTACCTCATTTACCGAGGAAGAAAACCAGATTTTAAAACGTTTCGGGAAGGTATTCCAGCAAACCTATACCCGATTTCTTGATCTTCAAAAGGCAGAAGCACAAGCAAAAGAAGCACGGATAGAATCGGCCTTAGAACGGGTCCGCTCACGTAGTCTCGCGATGCATCATTCATCCGAATTATCCTCGGTAGTAGATACGCTTTTGCAGGAATTTACAGGACTTGATTTTACCCTGACCTTTTGCATTATCAACTTAATCGATGGAGATGATCTGTCAAATACCGTTTGGGCCGCCAATCCTGAAACTGGTAAAGATGCTGAATCCTATTACATGAAGTTTGAGGATTATGATTTTCATCGGGCGATGTGGGATGCCTGGAAAGCTCAGGACAAGCGATTTGTATATGTGCTGGAAGGGGAAGAGAAAAAGATTTATGATGAATACCTCTATTCCGAAACAGAATTCAGACGATTCCCCAAACATGTTCAGGAGGCTAATAAAAGTTTGGAAAGATACGTGGCAGGGTTTACATTTTTCAAGTATAGTGGACTTCAGACAGTCAGTGTAAATCCGATATCAGAAGAGGAATTGGCTATACTTGAGCGATTCGGAAAAGTTTTCGAGCAAGCTTATATCAGATTTCTTGATCTCCAAAAAGCAGAAGCTCAGGCGCGTGAAGCACAGATTGAAACGGCTCTTGAAAAAGTGAGAAGCCGTAGCATGGGCATGCAAAAAAGTGATGAGCTGGCAGATCTTTCTTTAGAATTGGTCAAGCAGGTTCAAGCTTTAGGAGTGGAAACTTGGTTTTGCGCATTTAACATTTACGATGAAAATGGTGAGGAGTCCATTGAATGGGGAAGTAATGGCCAGTCAACTTTCCCCAGATATAAAACTCCCAGAGAAAATGTCTTTTTGGATTACTATAAAGCTGGTCAAAGAGGTGAATCCCTATTGATCAATGAAATTAGCGAGGAAGAATGTCCTTCACATTACGAATATCTCTGCAGTCTTCCCGGAGTAGGTGATCAGTTGCTCAAGATGAAAGCCGCTGGAATCTCTTTTCCCAAGTACCAAATAGACCACGTAGCTTTTTTCAAATATGGCTACATTCTATTTATCACTTATGAGCCTGTGCCTGAATCTCATTCAGTTTTCAAGCGGTTCGCACAGGTTTTTGAACAAACTTATACTCGGTTTTTAGACCTTCAGAGAGCTGAGGCTCAAACCAGGAAATCAGAAATCGAGGTTGCAGTCGAGCGGGTTCGGGCTCAATCCATGGCCATGCATCATCCAGACGATCTCGACAAAGTAAACAAAGAACTATTAAGCCAACTTCAATGGCTTCAGGTACAAGGACTTTCCGGAGTTACTTTTTATTTGGTCGAAGAAAATGGATGGGTGAAAGCATGGGATTTTTCAAGTCCTGGAAATATTGGAAATCAGACCAGCTATACGTTTCAGTTTGATTCCAACAAACATGAAATGTTAGGATTTCCCTTTAAAATACTGGAAAATACTGACCTAGATTATTTCATTGCCGATTACCCCCTTGAAAAACTAAAAAAGGCATTACCTGAGTTAGAAGAAATCGACCCTGCCGTTGCCGAAATTTTTACAAAGGCTATAGAAACCGGAGCATTAAGCCATCAATGGTCGGCTTGCGCGAGAATTTCCAGTGGAATGCTTGGAGTTGACTTAACCGCCCCCCCAAGTGAAGACACAAAAACCATTGTGTTGAAAATGGCAGGAGCATTCAACCAGGCCTACACCCGCTTCCTTGATTTACAAAAAGCAGAAGCTCAGGCTAGAGAAGCCCGAATTGAAGATGCTTTGGAACGCACAAGAACTCAAAGCATGCTCATGAAGCATTCCGATGAGATCAAATCCATTTCAACCATTTTCCATCAGCAATTACTAGTATTGGATATCCCCTCTGAGTTTTCCTATGTATGGCTTCCCGACGAACCCAATGGTGAACATCAATTTTGGGCAAGTTGGTCGGAAGAAGAAAATGGGAAAGTAATTTACCTGAGCAAACAAGTTACCTATCCACTCGACAAATCAGAACCTTATACTAAAGCATGTTTTGAGGCTTGGGCACAACCTGAGGTTTTGTTGGAAGAGTTTATTTCTCCACCAGAAGTAGCAGGATTTTTTGAGGTTTGGCAGGAATTACTTGAAGGAGCAGAAAAATTAAAAGCAGAATATTTTCCTGAAGGAATTTTCTATTCCGAAGCTTACATGCGATTCGGATGTTTTGGTATCAATATAAAACGTAGGCTTACCCCAGAGGAAAAGTCCATCCTCAAAAGATTCTCCATTGAATTTGAAAGGGCTTATACCCGATTTTTAGACTTGAAAAAAGCAGAAGAACAGGCCCGGGAAGCACAGATTGAGCTGGCGGTTGAAAGAGTACGGGCAAGAGCTTTAGCGATGTACCAATCAGGGGAAATTCTCGAAGTGGTCCACAAGCTGAAAGAGGAAATTATGAGCTTGAATATTCCTCAGGTGGCGGCTGCCACTATTCATTTGAAAGAACCTGACGGGCGATGCAGAGTTTGGGATCTGACCTCACTTGAATTGAAAGAAGAAGATCTCCATCTTCCTCTTGATATAAGTTTTAGGCTAGACGATACTCACCCAGATTTTTTTATGCGAAAAATCTGGGCACACACTGAAGACTATTTTGTGGTTATCCAGAAAAAAAGTGACTTCCCGCATACTGTCCAATGGCTTAAAGACAATGGGCATCCTGAGCAAGCTGAAGAGGCACGGATATTTTTTAAGACAACTCAATTGAAGCAAGCCTATCATCCCACAGTACCCTTGAAAAATGGGAGAATGAGTCTGGATTTGCTTGAGCCTCCACAGGATGAAGTTGCCTCTATTCTGAAAAAAATGGCTGCAGCTTTTGACTTGGCCTATAAGCGATTTGAGGATCTTCAAAAGGCCGAATCTCAGGCAAAAGAAGCTAAAATTGAGTTGTCGCTTGAAAGGATACGATCTCAAGTAACCTCCATGCAGGAATCCAATGAACTCTTTGACGTGGTGGTAGCAATGCGCAAGGAGTTTGTATCATTAGGACATCAAGCACACTCTTTTTGGCATATGAAATGGTCAAAAGAATCCTATGATATGTCCATGACTTCAGAAGAAGGTGATCGGATAGGAATGATAATCTCCGTCCCAAAATTTGTCCATGACAATATCCCTTCTTTGGCTTCTTGGGAGAAATCAGATTCTCCAGTATTTGTACTCGATTTGGATGGTTCTCAGGCCTGGGATTACATAGAAAATATGAATAAGTACGGGCACTACGAACTAGCTGATCCTAAATCGCCGAGTGAAGAAGATATTTTGGCCATTGGAGGTTTGACATTTGTAATCGCCCGAACCACTCATGGAGAAATTGGATTCAGTTTACCGGGAAAAATTCCTAATCCTCCTGAGGAATCTCTTCATACATTGATTCGATTTGCCAAAGTTTTTGGGATAGCCTACAAACGTTTTGAAGACCTTCAATATGCCGAATCTCAAGCAAAAGAAGCGCAAATCGAACTATCACTTGAGAGAATTCGATCCAAGGTAACTTCCATGCAGGAATCCACTGACCTATTAGACATCATGGTCAGTATCCGAAGTGAATTTGTTTCACTTGGCCACGAAGCTCAATATTTCTGGTACATGCGCTGGCTAACTGACAAATATGAGAAAGCCATGACCTCTGGAGATGGAGCACAGGTAGGCATGGTAATGACCTTACCTCGGCATATTCATGGAGATATCCCATTGGTTGCCAATTGGGAACGAGGCAGTGAACCTACCCTGATTTTTCCAATGGATGTAGACACCGCCATGGACTATGTTCAAAAAATGGTCTCCTTAGGCGATTTTGAAAAGGTAGACCCAAATGCCCCAACCATGGATGATATCAAGCATATTGGAGGGCTTACTTTTATTATGGCAAAGACATCTCAAGGAGAAATCGGCTATAGTTTGCCCGGCTATGTGCCTAATCCTCCTGAGGAAGCAGTAAGCACCTTGGCCCGATTTGCTGGTGTTTTTGACTTAGCGTACAAGCGTTTTGAGGACTTGAAAAAGGCAGAAAAAGATTTAGTGGCGATAAAAGCAGCTAAATCCAAAGCTGAATCTGCTTTAAAAGAGCTGAAAGCTGCCCAGGAGCAATTGATTCAGCAGGAAAAGCTAGCAAGCCTAGGACAGCTGACCGCAGGTATTGCCCATGAGATTAAAAACCCATTGAATTTCGTGAATAACTTCTCTGAGTTGAGCAAGGAACTGATAGAGGAAGTTTTTGAAGAGTTGGAAAAGCTTGATGAATCGGATATCAAACAAGAAATCATGGACATTTTAACAGATGTCCAAAGCAATCTAACCAAAGTTCATGAGCACGGTAGCCGGGCAGATGGGATCGTAAAATCCATGCTGCAGCACAGTAGGGGAAGTGCTGGAAAAACAAGCGCAATACGAGTAAACGAATTCGTAAAAGAATTTAGCAATCTGGCCTTCCATGGAATGAGGGCAGGAAAAAATCCCATCAACGTCAATCTGGATTTTGATTTGGATGAAAATGCCGGAGAGCTAACACTCGTGATGGAGGATTTTTCAAGGGTTATTTTGAATATCGTAAACAACGCCTTTGATGCGATGCGTGACAAGCAGAACTCTTCCAAAAACGGGGAATATCTACCTAGTCTGAAAATCAAAACAAAACGACTGAAAAACAAGGTGCTGATCAGTATCCAAGACAATGGGCCCGGAATTCCTGACGGGATCAAAGACAAAATCTTACATCCCTTTTTTACAACAAAAAAAGGTACCGAGGGAACAGGCCTTGGCCTGAGTATTACCCATGATATAGTAAAAGCTCATGGGGGAGAAATTAAAATTGAAAGTGAAGCCGGCGATGGAGCAAGTTTTCTTATCTCATTACCCATAAGCTAATACCAGATGGAAAGATCGAAGAAAGAACTATTGGAAAAGACCTACCGGGAATTTATGAAGGTAGGATTAGAGTCCAATGAGCCCAATCTATTAGAGGGACTGGTAGATGAGAACGTCATGGGTTTTGGTACCGCAATGGATGAGAAAATCCTGGGCATTGAGGAGTTTAAAAAACTGCTGAATAATCAAAAAATCCAAAGTGAGAGTTTGGACATCATATGGAGGAATGAGCCGGTTCATCGATTTATTTCTGAAGATGAAAATTCCGCGGTCTTTGCAGAAAGTATTTATGCAACCATCAAAACCGGTGAAGAAGCGGTAGAAATGTATATGCGCTTTTCTACAGTATTGAATTATTCTGGTAAGCAATGGAAAGTAGTTCATTGGCATGGATCAAAGCCTGAGGAAGTAGTGAGTGAAAAGGATACCTGGGGGATTGACATTTGGAAACAAAAGACTGAAGAGCTAGAAAAACTCGTCAAAGAAAAAACCGCCGATTTACTGGAAAAAAACAGGGAATTAGAGATTGAAGCGGCTTTGGAGAGGATTCGGGCGCGGACTATGGCTATGCAGTCCAGTGACGAGCTAGCAGCTACTGCTTCCTTATTATTTCAAGAATTGCAGAGTCTTGGAATTGGTACCTACAGCTCTGGATTTACTATTTGGGACGAAGAACAAAAACATCTTATTTCTTGGATGTGCAATGCGGATGGATCCATGAACCCTCCATTCAGAATACTCATAGAGGAAAACGATTGGCACAAGCGCCAATTTGAATCTTGGAAAAAGGGGGAAAGCTTTTTAAAGAAAGACTTTTCAGGAAAAGAGATGCAGGACTATTTCAAGTATTTGCATTCCTTCCCAATGCTCAAAAAAGCATTTCAAAAATCAATGGATGCAGGATTTCCTTTGCCAGAAAGGCAAATCCACCATGTGGCAAATTTTGCTTCTGGCAATCTGTTATTTATTACACTAAAACCCCTATCAGGGGCCCAGGCTTTATTTCAACGATTCGCCAAGGTATTCGAACAAACTTATACTCGCTTTCTCGATCTTGAAAAAGCAGAGAACCAAGCACGTGAAGCACAAATAGAGACCTGTCTTGAGCGCGTGCGCTCTGCTTCTTTGGCTATGCATCAAACTGACGAGCTAGCAAATGTCGTGAGTGTACTTTTTTCACAATTTGCAGAGCTGAAACTCGAATTCTATCAAGTCTGGATAAATATTTTTATGCTGGAAGAAGGGGTTTCGAATTGTTGGTTTTCCCCAGTTGAAGAAGTCATAGACGAACCATATACTGCGATTGTCCCCTTAGCACCTTTTGAAGACTCATCCATCAAAAGCTGGAGAGGCGGTGAAAAATTTTCTTACCTGTCTTGGAAAGGCAAGAAGGAAGTTGACAAAATTATGGACGAGTTGAGCAAGATGACAGGCCATCCGAGCTTTAAGCAAATTCAGAAAAAGAAAAAAATGAATCGGATGGAGGTCATTGACTGCAATCATAAGTATGGCGTTGTAGCATTGGCTAAGAATAGCGATATCACCGAAGAAGACCACTCAATTCTCCTGCGATTTACCAAGGTTTTTGAACAAGCTTACATACGTTTTCTCGATCTTGAAAAAGCAGAATTCCAAGCACGTGAAGCCACAATTGAAGCAGCATTGGAGAAAGTCCGTTCAAGGTCACTTGCCATGCACAAAAGTGATGAATTGAATGAGGTAGTAGCTGTGCTCTTCCAAAAATTGAAAGATCTGGAAATACCATTCACGGCGGTTGGCATAGCGACCGTCATTGAAGATTCAAAAGACTTAAATTCATTTGTTTGTGGACAGAATGAAGAAGGTTTGGTCATTACAAATTACCGTCTTCCCTACTTTCAGAATCCTATACCTAAAGATTTTTACAATGCGCTGGAAAAGCAATTGGATTTTTTTGAAGGACATTATTCTAAAGAAGAAAAAGATGCTTTCTATCATCATCTGATTGAGCATACTGAGGAATTCAAGCAATTGCCGGAAGATATTCTGGAAATGATATTCAATAGCGAGACCTACTGCATTTCAACAATAGCGGTCAAAAATGCTGTGTTTAACATCAATGATTTTGAAGGGAAGTCCTTAGCTCAACATGAAATTGATGTCATCCAACGTTTTGCGAGGGTTTTTGAGCAAGCCTATACCCGATTCCTAGACCTCCAAAAGGCAGAAGCTCAGGCAAGGGAATCCGAAATTCAATTGGCCTTGGAAAGGGTGCGCGCCAGATCCATGGCTATGAAAAGCACGGATGAACTGCATGAGGTACTTAGTGTTTTATTCCGACAATTTGACCAGCTCGGAATTCATCCCATGAATGTATTTCTAAGTCTTTTTGACCGGGAAAACAGAACACTTACCTATAGGGCTTCCGGAAAGTCAAAACACAGACAACCTCAAAAGCAGGTTGTTCATGTAGATAGTATGGAAGAGTTAAAAGGGATTTATGATAAGTTTATCAATGACAAATCCGACTCAGTAGAAGTCATTTTTTATTCCAAGGAAGTCCTTCCTCAGGTTTTTGAAATATTCTCTGAAACCTTTGATGCGATGCCGGAGGATGAAAGAATGAAGCTAGAGTATTTTCCAGAAGGAGGCTATTCCATGGCAGGCTACACACCTTTTGGTTACTTGGGCTACGACCATCTACGACCTGCCACAAGCGAGGAAAAAGAAATCCTTTCACGCTTTTGTAAAGAGTTCACAAGAGTCTACCAACGCTTTTTGGACATTCAGAAGGCAGAAGCACAAGCCCGAGAATCACAAATTCAATTGTCCCTCGAGCGGGTTCGTGCCCGCTCCATGGCCATGCACAACTCCAATGAATTGGCGGATGTATGCCAGGTCCTTTTTGAGGAAATAAGCAAATTGACCAAGACTCCGGATCGATTTAATCTCGTGATGCCTCAGGAAGGCGGTGAGTTTTTGGAGGTTTGGCTGACAGATCAGGAAGGGCATAAAGTCAGTAGAAAATTCTTGATGTCTGCTGAGAAATCTGAAATCATCAAAGACATTTTCAAAGCCTTTAAGAAAAAGGAACCTGTCTTGATTTTTGATTTAAAAGGTAAGAAACTCAAAGACTGGATATCCTACAGTAGCAAGGTGCTCGGGATTCCTTTTAAAAAGGGGCAACAGTTGAAAGAAAGGTTCATTACTTCTACCCTGTTTGAGTACGGCTATCTGGGCACTACCGATCACACCGCTCCAAGTCAGGAGCTTATAGAATTAATTCAACGATTTGCCCTGGTATTCGAACAAGCCTTCAGACGATTTCTGGATCTGGAACGTGCCGAAAAGCAAGCCCGAGAGGCTCAAATTGAAGTAGCACTGGAACGGATTCGTGCGAGATCAATGGCCATGCATACCTCGGAAGAACTGAATGAAGTTCTGAGCGTCATGTTTAAGCAAATTGAAGAGCTGGGCATCGACGCCAAATGTGCCCATCTCACCCTGATGGATCTTGAAAGTAACGCATTCAGCTTTAGGATTACCGGTAAAAATGGGGCATCCAATATCGGTGAACAAATCATTGATTTGGATGCCATGCCTACTTGGAAGGAAACCGTAACTAATTGGAAAAAGCAAAAACCACATAGTCACCAATGCTTGGTATATCCACCTGAAGTATTACCGGATTTATTTCAAATTATCAATGAATCTCTTCAATCCCTCACACCGAAAGAAAGAATAACATTTGAAGATTATCCTGAAGGAATTTTCGACTGCGAAGGGCACAACAAGTTTGGTTATATAGGATTTAATAATTCCCGTCCTCCAACAGATGAGGAAATCGCAATTGTCATTCGATTTGCCCGGGAATTTGAACGCGTTTACCAGCGATTCCTTGATATTAAAAAGGCCGAGGCACAGGCAAGAGAAGCTCAAATTGAAGCTGCCTTGGAAAAGGTTCGGAGTAGATCTTTGGGAATGCAAAGCTCGAATGAGCTGCAAGAAGTGGTACAAATAGTTGCCGAAAAGATCCAGGAATTAGGTGTAATCGTGGACCCTGTGGGTGTGCTCATCTGCACCTACCCGGAGGGTACCAAAGACGTGATTCACTGGACATATACCCCTGCTGACCAGGAGCGTTCAAAGCCTTACTTTATGCCCTATTTTGAGCACCCTATCTGGGATGAGGCTTGGGAATCCAAAAACCGTGGTGATGCTTATTTTTCAAAAACCTACCCGAAGGGCGTCAAAAACAAGTTCCTGCGAACCATTTTCTCTAGAAGTGATTCCGATTATGCCAAATTACCCGAGGAATACAAACAGTGGCAATTGGAAAGCCCGATTTACCACCTTTCTTATGCCTGGGCCAAAAACTCCGCGATTGTAGTACCCAATAACGAAGGGCTTGAACCCGATGAAGAACAAATAAGAATTTTGATTCGATTTGCCCGGGTATTTGAGCAGAGTTATGTGCGGTTCCTTGATCTACAAAAAGCTGAGGCCCAAGCCAGGGAAGCGCAAATAGAAGCATCCTTGGAGCGGATTCGTGCCCGTGCAATGGCCATGCATCATCCGGATGAATTGTCTGAAGTTTTAGCCTTGATGTTTGATCAATTAAGCCACATGGGAGTCGATGCACATTGGACCCATTTGACACTGATCAACTTAGAAAATAACACATTTATCTATCGAATGACGAGCAAGGATGGTAAGCCTGTGCATGCCGAACAGGTGGTTCAACTCGATGCGATGGATACATGGTCTCATACTGTGGAAACTTTTAAATCTCAAAACCCTGAAACAATCACTCATATCTACTTTTCACCAGATGTGCTGCCAAGAGTTTGGGAATTGTTTGACGGAATTTTCTCATCCCTACCTGAGGAGTCAAAGATCAACCCGAATGACTTTCCGAATGGGATTCACACAACTGAGGCAAATTGCAAATTTGGATACTTGGGAATCAATCAATCCCGAGAAGCAACAAAAGAAGAGAAAAAAATATTAGGCAGGTTTGGCAGTGAGTTTGGCCGTTTATACCAACGCTATCTGGATATTGAAAAAGCACAAAAGCAAGCCCGTGAGGCTCAAATCGAAGCATCCCTGGAGCGTGTAAGGGCGAGAGCCATGGCCATGCACCAAACTGATGAGTTAACTGATGTGCTCTGCGTTCTATTTGATCAATTCGACTTACTAGGAATCAATCCGGTATTGACTCATTTGACTTTATTTGATGAAGCGAATGAAACCTTTAGCATCAGGCTGACGACCACCGCTGACAATGGCGTAGTGGCAGAACAGCTAATCGATATTCATGCCATTGAGGCTTGGAAGCAAGCCTTTGCCCAATGGAAAAGCTGTGAGCCCAATTCGGTAAATACCATTGATTATGCTCCAGAAGACCTCCCTTACCTATGGGAATTACTATCTGAAGTGATGAGTGCTTTGCCAGAGGGTCACAAAATAAACCCTGAAGACTTCCCAAATGGACTTTTTACCACTCAGGGTCATTTCCAATTTGGCTATCTGGGTTTCAACCACTCCCGCAAAGCCACTGAGGAGGAAAAAAATATAGTCAGTCGCTTTGCCAGAGAATTTGGTCGAACTTATCAGCGCTTTTTGGATTTGGAAAAAGCTGAAGCACAAGCAAAAGAAGCTCAAATTGAGGCGGCTTTGGAGAAAGTAAGAAGCAGGTCCATGGGTATGCAAAACACCATGGAAATGCAATTGGTAGCCAATGAAATACGGGAGCAGTTGCTGGCCTTGGGAGTTCCATTGGATGCCATGGCCATGAGTGGGGTAATTGATAACGACTCGGATTACGATGTCTGGGTAGGAGGAGCTATTTCAGAAAAGCCCCTTCGAATCACCCACAGTAGTGGTACCCAAGTCCAACGTGAATACAATGAAGTGATTAAAGAGCGACCAGAACTCTTTATGAAAACCTATTCAGGTAAAATCATGAAAGAGTATTATCAACAATTGTTGGACACCAATTCTTTCAATCCGGAAATAGAGAAATTCATGAAGGAAAGTTCTGCTTTTACGACGACTTTAACTTTCATGAAAAACTCAGGATTACAAATCCTCCGGTATACTGATGAGCCCTTTTCTGATAGTGATAATCAAATTGTCGTCCGTTTCGGCAAAGTATTCGAGCAAGCCTATATAAGGTTTCTGGATTTGCAGAAAGCAGAAGCCCAGGCTAGAGAAGCCCGAATTGAGGCAGCCTTGGAGAAAATCAGGTCTAGGACCATGGGCATGCAAAGCAGTGCTGAATTACCTGAAGTAGCCAATTTGCTTTTTTTGGAAGTTCAGGCATTAGGTATTCCCGCTTGGAGCTGTGGATATAATATTCTGGCTGAGGATAAAAAAACAGCTACCTGCTGCATGAGTAGTGAGGGCACCCTTCAAACCCCATTTCAGCTTCGCCTTTATGGTGAGGCCTCTTTCGATGAAATGGGTGAATTCATTCGGAGTGACAATACGATGTTAGTTCAGGAGCTTGGAGGTAAAGCCTTGGAGGAGCACTATACATACATGAAATCCTTCCCTGACCTAAAGCCCACTTTTGACGAAATTGAAAGGCTTGGGCTTTCGCTCCCCACCTATCAGATCAATCACTTGTGTAAATTCAACCAAGGGTTTATTCTATTCATCACCTATGAAAAGGTGCCCGATTCACAGGATATTTTCAAAAGGTTTACCAAGGTTTTTGATCAGACATATACCCGATTTCTGGATCTTAAAAAAGCGGAGAAACAAGCTCAGGAGTCCAGAATTGAAGCCGCTCTTGAACGGATACGGTCTAGAGCTATGGCCATGCAAACGTCCGATGAGTTAAAAGAAGTAGCTCTGGAGCTGCGTACACAAATGGGGATGCTAGGCCAGAAAAATCTCGAGGTGTGTGCCATTCATCTGTATGACCTGCATCCAAACCATTTTGAGTCCTGGGGGGCTATGCATCCGCAAGGCAAAGAGAATGAAATTCTGCAATCCATGGCTATTTTTCCAAAATCCGGGAGCCTGATCATTGAAGAAATGATGGACTATTATGCATCGGATCAGTCGGATTATGTTCTGGTCAATGAAGGTAAAAAATATAAGCAGTGGTTTGAACTGATGAAAGAGCATGCTCCTGAGATATACTGGCACCTTTCAAAAGCCAAGGCTGATACTTCAGGAGACAAATTGAAAGCCTATTGGGCCATGTCGGAGTTTTCAGGCGGAGCGTTGATTATGGTCACCTATTCTTATCCCGATGAGGATTCCAGAAACCTTTTGCGCAGAACAGCGAACGTTTTCGGCCTAGCCTACAAACGGTTCAGAGATCTCAAGAGAGCTGAGGAACAGGCCCGGGAGGCGCAAATTGAAGCTGCATTGGAGCGAATCCGATCCCATTCCATGGGTATGCAAAGCGCTGCAGATTTTGGGGTGGTGACTACTGAGATGTTTGACCAACTCAGGAATTTTGGGGAAGATTTATTCGCGGCAGGGATAGTCTTTTGCGATAAGCATGAAGGCCATGTAGAGCAATGGCACAGTATTCCGGGCGGAGGTATGCTCAGTCCATTTATTGTCCCCATTGATTTGGATTATATTCATCAATATCGATACGATCAATGGAAGGCGGGAAAAGAGTTGTTCTCTGTAGAAATTCCCGGTGATTTTATTGAGCAACACTTCAAGGATATTTTTGATCTTCCTTCCGCTCAAGTGGCTATAAAAGATCTTGAATCAAGAAATGCTCCCATGCCAGCAGCCCCGCCTTGGGAAATTGATTACGGAGCATCCTTTAAAAACGGCTATATCCTAATTTCCTCACTCAAGTATCTGGAAACTACTGATATACTCCCTCGTTTTGCAAAGGTTTTTGAACAAGCCTATACCAGATTTCTCGATCTCCAAAAGGCTGAAGAGCAAGCAAGAAATGCTCAGATAGAAGCGTCTATGGAGCGGGTCAGAGCAAGAGCGATGTCAATGCAGAAACCGGATGAATTGGTGGATGTGGCAACCCTTCTCAGAAAAGAAATGGGGCTCCTGGGAGTTGAGGAATTGGAGACCAGCTCCATCTACATCCACCATGCAGATGAAAGAACTACAGAATGCTGGTATGCGATTCAGGATGATAAAAAATTGATTTCCGACTACATGACTATCCTCTTGGAGGATACATGGGTAGGAAGAGAAATGCTCTCATTTTACAATTCAGATTCTTCCAAAACCTCCATAAAGATGCAGGGCCAGCACCGTACGGAATGGATATCCTATTGTGCAGAAAAGTCACATCATTTCAGTATTCAGGAGTTTTATGGAGACCAAATTCCGGAGCGAACCTACCATCTCTACAAATTCAGTCAGGGATTTATGGGAGCCGCATCACCTGGCGAAATTTCAGACGAAAGTTGGAAGCTTTTGAAAAGGGCTGCCAGCGTTTTCTCTTTGGCCTACACCCGATTCAGTGATTTAAAACAAGCGGAAGCCCAAGCGCGGGAGGCTCAAATAGAGGCAGCCTTGGAGCGGGTTAGATCCAGAACCATGGGAATGCAGCGATCTGAAGAATTATCCGAAACAGCCTCAGTACTTTTTGAACAGCTACAAAATTTGGGAGTAACCCATGAGCGAATCAACATCGGGATTATTAATGAGAAAAACCAAACGATTGACTTCTGGATAACTGCTCAAGGCGGTAATAAACTGGACAGTAGATACTCAGGTAGAATCACAGAAGAAACCACGCTTTCCAAAGCCTATCAGGCTTGGAAAAAAGGAAAAAAATCCTTGGTAATAGACCTTCAGGGGGAAGAACTAGATCAATGGCTTCAATTTATGAAGGAGGAGATCAAAATCCCATTCAATAAAAAATACCAGCACAATCGACGGGTACAGACTGTAGGATTCTTTTCCAAAGGTATGTTGGTAGTCACCAGTCCCGAGCCATTACATGAAGAGGCGCTCTACCTACTTGAAAAATTTGCTGGTGTTTTTGATCTGACCTATACCCGATTTACAGATTTAAAAATCGCAGAGGCGAATGCAGTTCAGGCAGAAAAGGATTTGGAAGCAATCAAACTGGCAAAATCCAAGGCAGAATCGGCTTTGAAAGAGCTGAAAGCTGCCCAGGAGCAACTGATTCAGCAGGAGAAGCTGGCGAGCCTGGGACAGCTGACGGCCGGCATTGCCCATGAGATCAAGAATCCATTGAACTTCGTCAACAACTTTTCAGAATTGAGCAAAGAGCTGATAGAAGAGGTTTTTGATGAACTAGCAAAGTTAGAATCATCAGATATCAAAGAGGATATCATTGACATCTTAACGGATGTCAAAAGCAATCTCACCAAAGTACATGAGCACGGAAGTCGGGCGGATGGTATAGTCAAATCCATGCTGCAACACAGTCGGGGCGGTGCAGGAAAAGCCACTTCCATCGGGATAAATGAGCTGGTTAGAGAATTTAGCAATCTGGCATTTCATGGAATGAGGGCAGGAAAAAATCCTATCAACGTAAATCTGAATTTTGACTTGGATGAAAATGCCGGAGAAGTAACCCTTGTCATGGAGGATTTTTCAAGAGTCATCTTGAATATTGCCAATAACGCCTTTGATGCAATGCGCGATAAACTGAATTCCTCAAACAACAGGGAATATCTTCCTAGCCTGGATATCAAAACTAAGCGGCAGAAAAATCAGGTATTGATCAGTATTCAAGACAATGGCCCCGGTATTCCAGATGATATCAAAGACAAAATCCTCCAGCCCTTTTTCACTACCAAAAAAGGAACTGAGGGAACTGGTCTTGGGCTGAGTATTACGCATGATATTGTAAAGGCCCATGGGGGGGAACTGGAAATAGAAACAGCTCTCAACAAAGGGACAAATTTCATGATCAAACTAAAAAAATGAGAGCAAGATCTATTTACGGAAAATCACCTATGGAAATCCAAATAGCATTAAAAGAAGCTATAGGTGATGGTTTTATACCAACCTTGGCCATTGTCTTTATCTCCATTAAGCAAGATCGAAAAGCGGTCAGGGAAATCCTCGCAGCACAGAGTATTGACGTTTTTGGGGCAACGTCCTGCGGGGAGTTTGTTGATGGTCACCAAAGCAAGGGTGAAATAGCCATCCTATTGATGGACTTATCACGGGATTTATACGCTATTGTGTTTGAAGATATGGGAGCGCAAAGTATTCAGGCTGCAGCTAAAAAAGTCGCAAGTTCCGCCCTTTCGAATTTTTCCAATCCGACCCTGATCGTTTGTAGTACCGGCGTCACCCCTGACTCTGAAATGTTTGACGGAATGTCCCTTGTTCATGAACTCTCGGAATCTATAGGAAGGGACAGAATCTTTTTTGGTGGTATGGCCGGAGATGATTTTACATTAACAGGAACGTCTGTGTTTACCCAAAATGAGGAAACCAATCATGGCCTTGTCGCTTTGGTCTTTAATGCTGATAAAGTCTCTTTGAATGGTATGGCCATAACAGGCTGGAAAAAATTGGGGATTTCAAGGAAAGTGACCCACAGCAAGGGCAAACTTTTATATTCCATTGACGGAAAACCCGCAGTGGAAATGTACCTAAAGTACTTGGGCAAAGGCGAAGAGGGTGAAGATCAAGAATTCGATCTTTTAAACGAGCTTTCATTCGAATATCCATTCATCACAGAGCGGGAAAACAGTCAAGAAATATTAATCAAGTCACCCATGAATATTGATCACGAAGAAAATGCACTGGTCATGGACATGGAGATGATGGAGGGAGAGACTTTTTGGTTTTCGGTCCCTCCTGATTTTGATATTGTTGAGGAAATCATCAATGAAGCAAAGGAGGTCAAAAACACTGTAGGTGAAGATTCAGATGCCTTGCTGGTATTTTCTTGTGCAGGCAGAGAACCGGCACTTGGCCCATTGGTAACCATGGAGAACGAAGGACTTGCAGAGGTATGGAAAAGCCCTATGGCAGGATTTTTTACCTATGGGGAATTTGGAAGGGCCAAAAACGGACAGCAGCATGTTCATTCGACCGCCTGCTGTTGGGTGGCATTAAAAGAGAAATGATTTAGTCATAAAATATTGAAAATATGAAAGCAAAATCAATAACCGGAACCACACCCTCAGACATAAAAAAGGCATTGGATGAAAGTATAGGTGACGGCAATCAAGCTAATGGACAAGATTTCAGGCCAACCCTTGCCATTATCCTTGTAAGCAACATGGAAGATGCCGAACCGATCCAGTCTATTTTTAGGAATCAAGGAATTGAAATCTTCGGGGTAACCGCTCCCCACAACTTTAATGAAAAGGGAATTAGGGAGGGTCATATTATTGTCATGCTTCTGGATATAAAACCAGACCACTTTAAAATAGTATTGAACGATTACGAAGGGTCTTCTCCTTTCCAAGCTGGATATAATGCAGGCCTAACCGGAAAAAATACTTTTGAGAATCCGAGCTTTATCATTTCCCCCTTGGATTTCAGAGTCTCCAACGACGAACTAATCAGAGGATTGACAGATGCAGCAGGCCATGAAACCATGATTGCAGGTGGCGTTTGTGGTGATCCGGCTGATTTTTCGGGGGTTATTTTTACCAATAATGCATCAAGTAAAGGAGGATTGCTAGCTCTTATTCTTGATCAGGACAAGGTGGAGATTAGCGGTCTGGCAGTTTCAGGTTGGAAGCCGGTAGGTACTACGAAAAAAATCACGAAATGTGAAGACTCATGGGCTTTAACCATTGACAATGAACCGGCGATGCATGTCATTCAAAGATTCTTAGGGAACGATATAGTAAGGGATAATTCAGAAGGAAGTGGATTTGTTCCGACTGATCTTGGCTATCCATTACAATTTCAGAGAGCTTCGGGAAATGCCATTATGAAGCCTGCGCTATTTTTTAATCCTGCTGACCAATCCGTCATGATAGCCGGTGGCGCAAAAGAAGGAGACCATTTCCGTTTTTCCCTACCACCAGATTTTGATGTGATTGACAAAGTGGTAGAGACTACCAGAATTTGTAAAGAAAAAGAGATGCCGGATGCCGATGTGTTGATGGTCTTTTCATGTGTGGGAAGGTTAGGGACTTTCGGTCCTTTGATCTCCACAGAAATAGAAGGGCTTGCATCCACCTGGGGCAAACCAATGGTAGGCTTTTTCTCCTTGGGTGAATTTGGAAAACTGGATGAAGGCCAATGTGAATTTCAAGGAACAACTGTAAGCTGGGTAGCCTTAAAAGAGAAATAAATTTCTGTCAAACAATAAAACTATGAAGGCGAAATCAATCAAAGGAAAATCCACCGCAGAAATAAAAAGCGCGCTTGCCGAAAGCATGGCAGATGGGTTCCATCCTACGCTAGCTATCGTTTTTCTGTCAGTTTCCCAAGACAGAAAGGGAATCAGCAAATTGCTTGATGAAGCGGGCATTGCTGTATTCGGTAGCAGTACTAATGGGGAGTTTATCGACGAAGACATAGAGACAAAGTCTGTTGCTATTCTCCTTCTAGATATGAAAAAAGAGCATTTCAGAATTTATGCTGATGAGTTTAAGTCAAATAACTACCAAGAGACTGCAAAGCGCATCACTCAAGAGGCAAAAAAAGAATTTGAACAGCTCGCTTTTCTGATAGCGACCAGCAATGCAGCAACGGATGGGGAAGAAATATTACTTGGATTTAGAAAGACGATCGGTGAGGAGGTAAATGCCTTCGGCGGAGCTGCGGGTGACGATTATGCTTTTGAAGAAACCTGGGTTTTTACCAATGAATGGGAAAGCAATAATGGAATGGTATGCATCGCCTTGGATGAATCAAAAGTAAAAGTAAGCGGTATTGCTACCTGCGGATGGAAAGCAATGGGAACCGAAAAAATAGTTACAAAAAGCGAAGGGAACCATGTCTTCACAATCGATAATGAGCCGGCATTGGATATCACTACCAAGTATGGTGGGCTGGAAAATATCAGTCCTGATAATAAAGACCTTTTAATTGAAATCGCTGCCAACTTTCCCCTTCAACTCCAGCGGGAAAATGGAGACCCTGTCATGCGGCCTCCTTTGGTTGTGGATTGGACCGACCGCTCCTTTTTCACTAGTGGCACTGTACCTCAAGGCTCAAAAATCCGCTTTTCTCTTCCCCCTGATTGGGATGTGATGGAAAAAGTAGTGAAAGGAGTTCAACAACTCAAACAAGATGAAACGCCTGAAGCAGATGCAGTAGTGGTGTTCAGTTGTGCGGGTAGAATACTCTCCTTTGGCCCCATGATGAACGCAGAAATAGAAGGTGTTAAAAATGTTTGGAATGTGCCCATGGTAGGAATGTTTTCCAATGCTGAGCTTGGGAGAATGGCCGGTGGCAATCTAGAGATGCACAACCTAACGACCTGTTGTATAGCCCTAAAAGAAAAATAGAAATGGATAAAAATCTTCAAGAGGTATCAGACTTCATACAGCAGGAGCCCAATATTTCTCCTGAAGTCAAGGAGGCTATGCTGAAGTCTTTGAAAGATGTGGATAAAGAACTTCAGATATTATCCTTCAAGCTAGACCGAACCGAAAAAGTAAAACGGACTACCGCCATTTTGCTGGAGGAAACCATTGAAGAACTTGAGCATAAAAGAGTCGCTGTAGAAGAAGCTTTGGCAGAGCTTAAATCTGCCCAGGCTCAGCTAGTCCAACAAGAAAAGTTGGCCTCACTTGGTCAACTCACAGCCGGTATTGCCCATGAGATCAAGAACCCTTTAAATTTTGTCAACAACTTTTCAGAATTGAGCAAGGAATTGATCGAGGAGGTTTTTGAGGAACTGGAAAAACTGGATTCATCAGAAACCAAACAGGACATTATCGACATTCTCACTGACGTACAAAATAATTTAACCAAAGTTCATGAGCATGGCAGCAGAGCTGACAGTATAGTCAAATCTATGCTACTACATAGCCGTGGAAGTACAGGAAAAGCAAGTTCAGTCCGGATTAATGATCTGGTCAAAGAATTCACCACGCTAGCCTTTCATGGAATGAGAGCGGGCAAATACCCTATTAATGTGAATTTGGATTTTCAATTAGATGAAAATGCCGGGGAGGCTAATTTGGTGATGGAGGACTTTTCTAGGGTGGTTCTGAACATCGTCAACAATGCTTTTGATGCGATGCGCGAAAAGCTAAACACTACCAATAATGGGGAATACCTACCTCGCCTTCAAATCAAAACTCAGCGTCTGGAAGACAAAATAGAACTTAGCTTTCAGGATAATGGACTAGGGATTCCTGACGAAATCAAAGATAAAATCCTTCAGCCATTTTTCACTACCAAAAAAGGGACCGAGGGAACAGGTTTGGGATTAAGTATTACCCATGATATTGTAAAGGCAAATGGGGGTGAGTTGACAGTAGAAAGTGAGGAGGGAAAAGGTTCCATATTTATCCTCAAACTTCAAAAACCTAATTGATATGATTTCCCTATTCCGAAGGCTACGGCAAAAACTCCTGATCCAAAACCGATTATCCCGATACGTAATCTATGCTTTGGGAGAGATATTTTTGGTGGTGATTGGGATTTTGATCGCCCTTCAGGTCAATAATTGGAATGAAGAAAGGAAAACCAAAAATCGTGAGCGGGATGTGCTCAAACGCCTGCAGCAGGAGATGGTGCAAGACAGTTTGAACCTGGAAAGCAGCATTAGTCTGGTAAAATATAAAGCAGAGCAAGCAGAGCGTCTGCTTCGTGCATTTGAGATTGATTCAGAAATAGAGAATCCTCCTGAATTTGTAAGAGACGTTTTTCTGGTGGGGCGAGGCGGCAGTTATCTTCCATATATCCCTGCTTACAATGAGTTAGTGGCCAATGGTGAATTGGGGATCATCCAAAATGAGGAGATCATTAAACAAATCTCATCCTATTTGAACAGGATGAACGGCCTGCAATCATTTTTGTACGACGAGGGAGATACAAGGAGATCAGTCTACAATGCCCACATACACCGGTACTTTTCAGCTTTGATTATGAATGAAATCTGGGAATTAGGTACCCAAACCGAAAAGCTGACTGATGACATCATGGAGTCATATGAAACAGATATTCCAGGCTACCTATCGGATCCTGATTCTGATTATCATATGCGGAATGTAGCCGCTGTAAATCTGGAATTAAAGCTTCTGTATGAGCAATCGATGGAATCCTTTACAGCTCCTATTCTGAACTTAATTAATCAGGAAATCGACAAAAATTAATCCAAAGAAAAAATGCTCAGAATCTTTAGACATATAAGAAAATGGTTGATGGAAGAGCGTAAGATCCGAAGATATTTGCTATACGCTCTTGGAGAAATCCTGCTGGTCATGATCGGTATTTTGCTTGCCCTTCAAGTGAATAACTGGAATGAGCAGCGGAAAGCCAAAATCAAATCGATCACTTACCACGAAAGGATTCTTGAAGACCTTGATATCTTCATCAGTGAAACTAACCAGGCAATGAAACGCTCTACTTCAATCAGAAATTTAATCTTGGAAACTATAGATTTTTTGGAATCAAAAAACCTGCCTGAGGATAAAGTTAGGGTTTTTGAAAATACGCTTCACTTTTATTACCAGATACCCTACCGACACCCTTCCCTAACTACCTTGGATGAAATGCGGAGTAATGGGGACCTTAGTCTTATTGGTAACCTCGATCTTAGAAAAAAGCTAATCCAGTTGGATCAAGATATTTTGTCCAATGATGAAGTGCTTGTGCAAATAGGTTATCAGAGTCAGAATCCTGTATTTTATATAGATCAATTTGTACGCTCGATACCTGATACCAGCAGCCTTACTTCTAGGGGAATCAAGGTCAACCCAAAGTTCAATTTTGAAGCAATGGCAAATGATGAAAAGCTGATCAATTATTTCTCAAAATTTTCAGTGCAATGGTCCCACCATATTATGTTTTCCAAAGGATTGAATGAATCAGCCAATGAGTTAAGGGAAGCAGTGTCTCAAGAATTAGAAAATCTAAAATAATGCTCCGATTCTTCCGACATATCCGCAAAAAGATTCTATTCTCTGACAACATCAGAAAGTATGTTCTCTATGCCCTTGGAGAGATTTTTTTGGTCATGATTGGGATTCTATTAGCATTGCAGGTCAATAATTGGAATGAAAACAGGAAAGAGCGAAACCTAGAAAATCGCTATTTGCATAGACTGGCAGCTGATCTGGAAAAAGACATAGAAAGTTTTTCAAGATCCCTTAATGCCAATGAAAGTCGGAAGAAACGGGCTGAATTTCTTTTGGAAGCTGTGGACTCTTCGGGGCTAGTGAGTGAAGAGCCAACCTACTTTATTGAAAGTATTGAGTATGCCGGATACACCTATGATCCCGTGATTTCCGATCACATTTTTGAAGAAATTAAATCCAGCGGAAGACTGGCCATTATCCAAAATGAGGAGCTTAGAACTGCCCTCTCCACTTACTATTCAACTCTCAACAATCGGGATCAATTCAATTTTATCCGGCAGGAATTCCAAATCGACTACCTGAAATTTTCCCGTGGCATCCTTCTCCCGGAGCAACAAATAGGAGTCGGTAGCTTTAGCAGCTCAGAAACTTACTCTCCAGAAGAAGCTATGCAAGCTTACAAGAGAATGATGGCTAAACCTGAATTTCTGGAAATATTGCCCATCACTATTCAATCCAAAACAAGGACTAGCGAAGTACTGGACAGATTCAAGGATCAAGCTGAGCTGCTTCGGGCAATGATCATCAATCAATTAAACGAACTTTAAACATGCTGCGCTTCTTTCGACATATCCGCAAAAAACTCATCGAACAAGACAAGGTTCGAAATTACATCTGGTACGCTTTGGGAGAGATTTTTTTGGTCATGATTGGGATACTCTTGGCTTTGCAGGTGAACAATTGGAATGAAGAGTGGAAAGAGAAAAAGCTTTCCGATGAGTACCTAAGCAGAATAGCGGAAGATTTGGATCGCCTAGTTGAAATAAGTGGAGATCAAAAGCAGAAAATGCGGGAAATCCTTTCATCCATCACCAAAACCCAACAATTGCTGGAAAGAAGAACAGCTCTATCTGATTACGAAAAGGAAATAGTGGATTTTGCGATAGTATGGTTTCCCAGGACAACCAATCAGTTGCCCACCATGCTCACCTATGAGGAAATGAAAGAAAGCGGCAACCTCAACCTGATCCGCAATATCCCCTTACGAAATGAATTGGCGGAATTGTACAGCTACTTGCTCCAAGTAGAAAGCACCTTCGGGCGATTGTCAGAAGATACGGAAACTCAGTTCACTATTTATAACAAATATCTGAGGGCGCACACCGACCCTGAAACACTGGAAATCACCTATTCTTATGATTTTGATGCGATTTCCGAAGATGAAGAATTGATCAATACATTCTCAAGAATGTCGGTTCACTGGAGAGGGTTTGTCTTTTTTATGGAAAGAGTAAATGGCCTTGGTATAGATCTAAAAGAAGAAATGAGTATTCAAGCTTTTAATTAAAAAAAATGAGAAATTTTATCAGATCCACAGTCCTAGCACTTTTGATGGGTTACTGTTCTCCATTTGAAATTTTTGCGCAAACAAAAAGCCCCGTTTTTCGAAATATTACCTCGGAAGATGGCCTGCCTACTACCTCAGTAACGGATATAGACCAAGACACTTTTGGATTTATTTGGATAGGCACTTGGGACGGAGTTTATCGATTTGATGGAAAAAAATATGAGAAGATTTTTCAAGACGGACGCTATATAGAATCCGATCAGGAGGGAGGCTTATGGATTTCAATACAAACGGGCCATTTAGGATATTACCACCCTTCCTATGACAGTGTCATATTTTTTGAAAATGTAGACGAGAGTATCAGATATCTTGATCTCAAGATTCTTGAAAACAAAAATGTACTAGCCGGAACAGGATCGGGAATCAAGCGATTTGACCCCGCCTCACAAACCTTCATCCTGGAAGAAGGCCAAAAAAAAGGAGCTGTTCGTGAGTTAAATGAAGGAAATGACGGGAGAATGAATTTTTTATCCTTTCAAGAAGAAAAAATCCAATTAGGAAGCCGATCTCCGGAAGGAAAATACAGCTATGAAGATTTTCCGATTGACAAAAACAACGAGGAGCAGCTTTCTTTTTACCAAACCTCACCAACGATAGTATTCCCATATGGGGATAAAGGTGCTGTCATTTTTAATCCCAACGGTTTTGCCAAAAGGGAAAGCCCAAATGAAGATTGGAAGTTTTTCCAGGTAAGTAGTCCTGAAATTTTAAAAGAGAAAGGTTTTGAAAATTATAACTCTTACAAACTTCAAGGCAATTATCTCTGGCTAAATCAAATCAATGCTATCAGCAGGGTTGATCTGGAAACCGGGGAGATGGAAACAATCAACTCTGAAATCAACAATTCCCGGGGCCTACTTCCCATGGAGAGTAATCATGGTTGCAATTTATACATTGATCGCCAGGGGATTTTGTGGGCTTCCAGGTTCTCTTATGGCTTAAGTTTACTCAACTTATACCAATCGGACTTCGGTCTTCTACGGGATGAAAATGGCATTGTAATCGCAGATATTTTATCAGCCGCAGAAATGGAGGATGGAACCTTTTGGGTAGGTACCCGAACTTCATTGGAAAAGGGGCTCATTCATTTTTCGGAAGACGGAAAAACAATACTAGAACGCATCGGTGCTCAGGAACCGCCCCCATCAGGAGGGAAAACCATCGGAAAAGCATTGTCTCATTACTTCCCTTGGAAAATATTTGTTTCTTCTGACGGAACCCTCTGGGTGGGTACCGGTCAACCAGGCCCTGGCTATGGAGGACTAAACCGAATATCGCCTAATTTCAATCAAATTATTCGCTATAAACATGATCCGTTAGACCCCAACTCTCTTTCTCAAGATTGGATTTTCAATATTTCAGAAGATCCTCAAGGGAAACTTTGGATAACCCATAGTGAGGGAATAGACTTTTTTGATCCTGAATCCGAAAAGTTTTCAAAAATCGACCCTGAGGGCAAATTTTTGGATCTTGATGCTTACTTGGTTGACCCTAATGGACATTTACTTGGGGTTTTGGAAGAAGCTACTATTTCGGGAGAGTCAGGCCAATGGCTTTTCACTTTAAATACTCAAACAAAAGAAATCAAGAAATTAAATCTTAAAGGCAAAAGGGGGCAAAACTACTTTACAGCCCAACCCATAATTGATAAACAAAATAGAGTTTGGGTGGCCATGAGGGAGGGCTTCGGTTACACTGATTTAACCTATGAAAAATTCTTGCATTGGGTAAATCTGGAAGAAACAGCATTCCCTGATTTGGAAATCAATGCAATCAGCTACAATGATCGCGGAGAATTATACTTTGCCACATCCGATGGAATAATTCAATATTCCCCTGATTCTGGGAACTTCCGGCGCTTCGGTTTTGAAATGGGACTCCAATCCTTGCTGTTCGGAGGCTTGAACTACCGGGGTGAATCCGGAAAAATTTTCTTTTCTGGAAACAGCGGAGCAAATGTTTTTCATCCTGACCAAATCAAAACCAACTCTTATCCCCCTGAGATTCTTTTCAAAGAAATTCTACTGGACGGCGAAAGCTACCAGCGCTTTTTGGACTCAGCAGAAAGGCAGCCAAGCTACATGCTTTCCTCCTTAGTAGTCCCTCCGGGTATTACTACTTTGGTAGTCCAATTTGCTGCTATTCATTTTGGTGGAAATGGGCAAAATCAATCCCAATACAGGTTAGTCGGGTTCAATGAAGACTGGCAGGATGCAGGCACCAATGGCAGCTTGACTTATACAAATCTGCCTGTCGGCAAATATGTGCTTGAGGTAAGGTCCATGAATCTAGATGGAGTTTGGAACCTGGAACCTGAAACTCTTAAGATTACAGTACTCCCCCCCTGGTACCTGACTTGGTGGGCCTATTCTATTTACGCGGTAGTAATCATTTTATTGGCTATGTTTTTTATCCGGGGGCAAAGAAGAAGAGCTGCCAAAAAAGAACGGGATAAGGCAATAGACAGAGAGCTGGCCCAAGCCAAGGAGATCGAAAAAGCCTATGAAAATCTCAAGGCAGCCCAAGAGCAACTCGTTCAGCAAGAAAAACTCGCTTCTCTAGGACAACTCACCGCCGGCATCGCCCATGAGATCAAAAACCCACTGAATTTTGTCAATAATTTTTCAGAAGTTTCAATGGAGTTGATCGAGGAAGCTTTGGAGGAAATTCATCAAATTCAGGAAAATGAGCATGCTGTAGAGACAGTCGAAATTCTTTCGGATATCAAATCAAATTTGATAAAAATCTATGAACACGGTACTCGCGCCAATAGAATCGTCTCCTCCATGCTGCAGCATTCCCGAGGTGGAGAAGGTAAAATGGAACCCACCGATCTCAATGCTCTAATCAAGGAATATGTCAATTTGAGTTTCCATGGAATGCGCGCAGGGAAAAATCCGATCAATGTAGACATAGAGATGAATCTCGATGCCGAAGTCCGAAAGGTCAATCTAGTTTCAGAAGATTTTTCCAGAGTCATCGTCAACTTATGCAACAATGCCTTTGATGCCATGCGGAGCAAAATGAATTCTGAATTATATCAGCCCAAACTCTTGGTACGAACAAAGGCAGAGGGAAATCAAGTCATCATCGAAGTTGAAGACAATGGCCCCGGCATCCCCGATGAGATCAAGGACAAGATCCTTCAACCTTTCTTTACCACCAAAAAAGGAACAGAGGGAACAGGCTTGGGATTAAGTATTACCCATGATATCATCAAGGCCCACGGAGGACAATTGGATATTAAAAGTGAAATAGGAATAGGTTCTGAGTTCAAAATTTCCTTACCTACTAAAATTGTGTAAAATTAAAAAAGTACAATTATTACTTTCTCAACAAAGAGGAAGCTTTTTGATTAATAAGTGTAATTTAATGACATAATTAACTGATTTTCAATTGTTTTTTTGGTATTTTAGCTATTATTTCAAATAAAACACCTAAATCCCATCAACTATGAAAAGGTTAATTTTAATTATGCTGTTTGGCTTGACTTTATCTGCTTGCCAGCAGGAACAAAGGTACACTCAACAATCTCCTGAAATCGATGCCGCAAGGGCATTATTGGCAACTTCTGCCTCGGGAGATTTTGAAGGTCAAAGGGAATATTATGCTGCAGATGCACAGATATTTTATAATGCTACTGAAGATAATCCAACTTCAGTAGATAAAATGATTGAGGAGCAAAAAGCTCAGGCAGATGATTTCTCCAATGTATCCATAACTATAGAAGATAGTGCTATTGAAATGGTCACCACTGATAAAGGCGAAAAATGGGTGAATTGCTGGGGAGTCTGGAAAGGAACCCATACTGCATCTGGAAAATCTTTCGAAGTTCCATTTCACGAGACATTTCAATTTGTAGATGGAAAAATTGTCAAGGACTTTGGTTATTGGGACAATGCTCCAATTATGATGGCGATGATGGAATACGAAAAATCCATGGCAGCAGCAGCTGACTCTACCATGATGAATTAAGACTTGTCTTATCCCTCCTAAAATCCCCATCTCTATGGGGATTTTTTTATTTTAGGACCTTACAAACTAATTTTTAAACAATTTCAACTATGGGACTCTTCTGGAACCTAATCCAACAAAGCCAAATTTCTGATCAAAAAGCCAGAGCCTCTACGCTGGAAGCACGCGTGGCCTACCTAGAAAATGAATTGCACAAAACCCAACAGATCTTAAAAAAAACACTTCAAATCCTTGAGGAGCATACTGGCAAAGATTTGAATGGAGATGGAAAAATTGGATAAGCTTAGATTTTACGAATACTTCGCATTAAATCCTCCTTATACATTTTGCTAACAGGAATTACCTTGCGCTTGATCTCCAAGTGTGAATCGGCTACAGCATCAAGCTTTCTGATATTCACTACATAAGAGCGGTGAACTCTCAAAAAATCCTTGTTTTCCATTTTCTGGCAAAATGTATTTAATGGACTGACAATCAAATAATTTTGAGAATTGGTAATGATATTACAATAATTTCTTTCGGCCTCGATATAAAGGATCTCATCCAACATTATTTTGATTAATTTCCCATTATTTCGGATAAAAATTCGATCGTCTAAGCTTTCAATAAAAGAATTGCTTTCAGGTATTTGCCCCCCCTTTCCTTGGATCTTCTCTTCAACTAACTCAATGGTTCTTTGTAAATTAAGCTTATTGAATGGTTTAGATATAAATGCATCTGGCTTGGTTTCTTTTGCCATTTGGAACGAAGCCTCGTCTGAATTGGCCGTAAGATAGATTAAAGGAATGGAAGCCTTTTCCTGGATTTTCTTAGCTGCTTCCACCCCATTTATCCCCCCTTTCAGTTGAATATCCATGAGAATGATATCGGGTCGGTTCTCTAAAGCATGATTAACTGCCTCTTCTCCTCTGGACTCTATTCCTGTCACTTCATATCCTAACTTGGATAGCTGCAAAGAAATATTTGCAGCGATAATCATATCATCCTCCACAATCAAAATTCTCGTCTTCTCACTCATGCCGCCTTCTTTGTTTTAAATTCGAAAAAAACTTCTGTTCCTTGTTGGGTGCTCAAGGTCATCTTTCCATCCAACTGCTTAGTAAGGAGCTCCACTAGCTGGGTACCAAATCCAGTTCCCTCTATTGATTTGCTTTTACTCATACCTTTTCCATTATCTGCTACCCTTAGATAAAGATGCTCTTTATCCTCTTTAAGGCTAACCATAATTTCCCCTTTACGTCTATCCGGAAAGGCATATTTCAATGAATTGGTGATTAGTTCATTAACGATCAAACCTATTGGAATAGCGCGATCCACATCCAACTCCAAAGTATCCATGTTGACTTCCATACTTATTCGATCCGTGGCATCAAAGGAGTCAATGATGTATGAACCCAGATTTACGAAATAATTTTTCATCTCAATAGCCGCCAAATTTTCCCCTTGATATAGATTTTGATGGATCATGCCCATACTCTGAACTCTGTTTTGGCTCTCCACCATAATATCCTGAAGTTCCGAATTATCGATTTGGGCCGTTTGCAAAGCCAAGAGACTGGAAATCGTCTCCAGATTATTTTTGACACGATGGTGGATTTCTTTCAGCAGAAACTCCTTTTCTAAATTTTGTCTTTCCAGAAGCTGGCTATATTTTTTTCTTTTGACGAAAACCCGATAAAGAAAAAAGAGGAAGAACACCATCAATGCAGTGATCAAAAGGGTGAAAACTTGGATAATTTTCTGACGCTTAAGAGCTTCTTCCTGCAGGGAAATAATACTTTCTTTTTGATTTACATCCATTGCTGTTTGCAATTGGGCGATTCGCTGATCTGCTTCTGCATTGAACACTGCCTGATTGAGTTCATGATACTTTTTAAAAGCCCTGTATGAATTGGAAATATCCTGTAAGCCTTCGTATGATTCAGCCAATTCCCTATAAATCAACCCTAAAAAGTAGCGGTCCCCAAAATCCTCAGTAGCTGTCCGGATACTTCGGTTAAGGTATATGGTGGCTTCCTCATAAAAGCCTTGTTCTTTTTTCACTTTCCCCAGAGAAAGCAAAGAGCGAACAACCATAAACTCATTCTGTAATAGCTCGGCGTATTTAAGTGCCTCCTTCCCGGAATTTTCGGCATTTGAATAATCCTCCAACGCTAAGTATAAATCTGTCAAGGCAATGTAGGTATCGCTGAGGTTATTATAAAAGCCGTATTTCTTGCCTATTTGGGTGGAGCGTTGAAAATACGGAAGAGCCTCTTGATACCTGCCAAGCATAACCAAATTATTGCCAGTGACATGCAATGTGAAGTCAAAGTCCAAGTCTTTGATGCCCCTCTGCTCAAAAAGCGCGAGCGACTTCAGGCCATACTCCAACCCTTCTTCTGATTTTCCCTGCTTCCAAAACAAATTGCTGATATCTGAATAAGCCATAGCAATGGCTTTGGTATCGCCGTATTTTTCTCCCAATTGAAGCGTTTGACTGGCAAATTCAAAGGCTTTGCCCAATTCTCCTCTACGCTCATAGACATAGCCTAAATTAGTGAGTAGTAACCAAGTCTCTGATTCAGGTAACTTTTCCAGCGCACTTTTCAAAACTTGCTCTGCTTGATCAAGTTGCTCCATTCTTAGCAATACAGCTCCCTGAGCTACTTGCATTCGCCCCTCCCAGATTTTGCTTCCATCTTTTTGGGCTTCTTCTAATCCTTGTTTGATAAAGAAGAGTGATCTTCGAAGGTTTCTCGTGTGCGTATAATAGCCTAAATCCCACAACATTTGAAGCCTTACATCAGACCCCTCAACTTTTGGGAGTGATTTTTCAATCAATTCAAGATATTCTGGACCAAAGTCATCTGTGTTTTCAAAAACAGCTTGATATTCAATCAATCCCTCATTATTGGAAATTTGGGCAAAACCCGAAAGTTGGCAAAAAAGTAAAAAGAAGACTAAGATTCTTTTCATATTGGAAAATAAACAATTTTTAGTATTTAAAAGTCATTTTTTTGCATTTTAAATGCCTCTGATAAAAAACTGCACTAGTTCGGACAGAAAACAACTAGCTCCGTCCTCCTTTACTTTTTGAATTGCAAATTCAATGAGAGATTGAATCAAATAATCTTTTAACCTAAAAAAATAAAGATGAAAGCAACACTGAGAAAATTGTTAGGGTTGGTACTGCTAATTGCGATCAGCCCATTTGTAAATGCTCAAGATGCTCCTTTGGGACCACTAACTTCTGTCACTGAGTTTACTATTAAGCCTGGTCATACCATGCAATTTCGAGAAGGTATCAAAGCATGGAAAGAATGCTATTTAAAAGACGGAGGAGAATGGACTTGGCGAATGTGGGAAAGACAGCAAGGAGAAGGCACTGTTTACATTTTGGCCACCAACATGCCAAATTGGGCTGAAATGGATAAAACTGATGAAAAAGGAAAGGATTGCCGATTACTTGCCCTCAGCCTGATTAATCCTCACGTGGAAACTGCAACCAATCATATTACACGCTTTATGCCGGAAATAAGTAATTCTAATGCCTTTGGAGCCAACCTTATCAGGGTAAGCTTTTTCAAGCTTAACCAGACCAATGGCTATAAAATGATGGAAGTGGTTAAAGAAGTTGAAGCGATACGCAAAAGCTCTGGGTTGCCTATTCGTGGGTATTGGTATAATTGGCAAACCGGCGATCCTAGCAGTCCAAACTACCATGTGGTAACAGGATATAAAAATTATGCTGAAATGGATGTAATGCAGGATAGCGTTTGGAAATCTGTAGAAGATGCGTCCGGGAAGAAAACAAGAGATGAGTTACAAGCAAAATTCCGTTCGTCTTTAGAAAGCACTTGGAGCTATATCTACAAAATGGACGAAGAAATTAGTCATCTTGGAAATAATTAAAAGTAAAGACTTCTGCTTTTGACCAATTCAACTGAATGCCGAAGTATTGATGAAAGGTCAATCAGTCAAAATAAGGAGATCCTAGATCTCCTTTACTTGGCTTTCATAAAACTGGTGAAACCCTGAAAATTTTCTAAGAAAGATTTCAAAAAAATAAGGAATGAAGATCATGGAAATGATGCAAGCAGGAACTGATACAGCTTGATCTGATGGAAATAAAACGGTGTCTTTAAACCTGGTATAGCATTTCCAAGACACCGAAACCGCCATGATTTCTTGACTTCATATCGACTGTCCATTTTTTCTAAGTAAGCATTAAGACTTAAGCATTTTACACATCATGGCAAAAAACAGCACTCTTGAAGCATTCTCCTTTAAAACTTGGTTTACCTGGTTGGGTGTTGCTTTTATGGTTCTATTAGCAGGAAAATTTATCCTAAATGATGCGCTCCCATATTTCGGATTGGAAGAAGGTGTGTTCGGGAGATTTTGGGTGATGAAATGGCCATTAATCGGACATATTTCTGGAGGTTTAATTGCCTTAAGCCTTGGTCCTTTCCAGTTTTGGACCGCTTTTAGAAATAGGTATCTCAAAGCTCATCGGATGATGGGAATGGCCTATATCTCCGGAATTCTGGTTGGAGTAATTAGCTCAATTGCGCTATCTCTGACCACTGGTATCGCTATTCATTGGACTTGGAGTCTAGCTCTAATAGGCTTGGCTATAGCTTGGTTTGGTACCACAGGAATGGCTTTTCGGTTTATTCTTTTGCGCAGAATCAGCCTCCATAAAGAATGGATGATCAGAAGCTATGTGGTGACCTTTGCCTTTGTCCTCTTTCGCTGGCTCACAAGCCAACCATTTTATAATGAGCTTGGCTCATTTATAGAGACCGGCCCCACGGCCATTTGGCTTTCTTGGGTAGTTCCGCTCTTTATCTGCGAGATCGTACTTCAGTGGAATAAAAAATAAATTCCCTATCCTATATATCAGGTAATCATGATTAAGAAAGTCATGCTATATATTCTTTCTCTTGTACTTATACTTATCATAGGGTTTGAGGCTATTGGACCAGAAGACGAAGAAGGGCTGGAATTTGAACCTTGGCAAGAGTTTGACCTTTCGGCCGGAGAAAGTCCAAGGCTTTGGATGCGAAAACCCAATATCCCGCCACATTTAAATGACACAATATTCAAAAATATTGAAGAATGGATTGAAGGATTTCGACAAGTAAAAACTATTCCCTTTTCACAATTATACTGTGACCAGCTCTCAAGAAAGAAACAAGGAGATATTGGAGCTTTATATTACTACTCTAATGGAATTGAAAATGCAAACTTCAATTCAGGGGAGTTGATCTATAAAAAATAGACTCATTCAAACAGCAAGAGTTGAAAAACTGAATTTATAGAATCCAACAAGAAGATGGTGGAATTTGTAGCTTCAAATCATTCAGTAGGTTTCGCTAATACTATAGAATGCTTTGAAAATTTTTTGGTTACAGTTTCACTGCTTACTCTTGAAAGAAAAGAAACCTTAAATACTAAGAAAATAATCAGCTTATATTGTATCAGGTATACCTATAAAAATTTAATAATGAGAAAATTAATCCTAATACTTATTTTTCAATTTGTACTTACCATTGTCTACAGTCAAAACCATCGGGCAAGAGATTTAGGAATCCCCTTGGATGGAAAAACAGGAAAACTCAATGCCATCACTGATGTCAAAGGCTTAGAAGTCGGTCATACCACACTGATATCCGGAGAGGGAGAATTGATAGTAGGGGAAGGTCCTGTCCGAACAGGAGTGACCACTATTTTCCCCAGAGGCAAGCAATACGATCCCGTTTTCGCAGGCTGGTATAGCCTAAACGGAAATGGGGAAATGACAGGAACTACTTGGGTGGAAGAATCCGGTTTTTTGGAAGGACCCATTGCCATTACCAATACCCACAGTGTAGGTATAGTCAGAGATGCGGTGATAGAATGGGAGTTTAAAAACAATCATTTTGATCCATTACCAGGTGAACCAGACGTATTTTGGGCATTGCCTGTAGTAGCCGAAACATACGATGGGGATTTAAATGATATCAATGGTTTTCATGTTAAAAAAGAACATGTTTTTGCTGCTTTGGAAAATGCAAAATCCGGACCTGTAGCAGAAGGTAACGTTGGCGGTGGCACCGGGATGATCTGTCATCAATTCAAGGGAGGAATAGGCACCTCCTCGCGTGAAATTATGATCAATAATACCACCTACACTTTAGGCGTGCTTGTGCAGGCCAATTATGGCACTCGTGAATCACTGACTATTGCCGGAGTACCTGTAGGCAAAGAAATTTCCGATCGACAGATTCTTTTAGATCCATTGAATCGCCAAGAAGAAAGAGGATCCATCATTGTGATCGTGGCTACTGATGCTCCGCTGCTTCCCCATCAATTAAAAAGATTAGCAAGGCGAGTACCTATAGGAATCAGTCGAGTAGGTGGATATGGAGGGAATGGCTCCGGTGATATTTTCATTGCCTTTTCTACTGCCAATTCTGGGGCTGCCGATCGAGAAAATAATCAACAGGTAGACATGATTCCCAATGATCAAATGTCAGCCCTTTTTCTGGCAACCGCCCAAGCGACCGAAGAATCAATTCTGAATGCCTTGGTAGCTGCAGAAACCATGGTGGGGAAAAATAATACGACGGTATACGAACTACCAGAAGACGAAGTCGTCGAGCTGTTAAAGAAGTACGGTAGAATCAAATGATAACCTCAACATGAAAAAAATTTTAGCAATAGTTGGCTGGGCACTTTTTCCCATAGTGGTTTCTTTCGGCCAGACCAGAATTATTGATATGCACATTCACTCCTACACGGAGAGTGATTTTGGTGTGCGGGAACCTTCCGCTACAGATCACTATGGAGTAAAGAGTTCAGCAAATGCTGAGCAACATCGCATAGAGACTTTTGCGGCATTTGAGCGGTTTAATATCGTTAAGGCTGCTGTCAGTGGTAATCCCGAAAGTGTTCGAATCTGGAAGGAAAAAGATAAAGATAACCGTGTAATCAAGGGTATTTTATCTATTTCCCCAGATGATTACGAAATAGATATTGAGCGGTTTGAGCAAATGATCAAAGCAGGTGAAATCGAAATCTTTGGAGAATTGGGTCCCTACTACGGCGGTACCACGCTCAGCGATCCCATTTGGCAACCTTATCTCGAGATTTGTGAAAAATATGACATTCCAGTGGCTGTGCATACCGGAGGTGGAGACCCAGGAGGCACCTATTCCTGGTCCCCAAGAGCAAGACTGAAACTAGGTGATCCTTATTTGATAGAAGATGTTTTGGTCAAGTATCCCAAACTACGGGTGTATCTGATGCACGCCGGAGGAGAGGATTGGCCGGAACATGCCATTCGATTGATGGCCTACTATCCCCAGCTTTATACGGATATTGCTGTTTTACTTTGGGTGGAGCCCAACACTCAACGATATGTCACGGATTTTCTCAAAAACATCAAGCATGCAGGCTACCTGGATCGAGTGATGTTTGGTTCTGATCAAATGATATGGCCTTACGCAATCGGGAAGTCTATCGATTTTTTGAACAGTTTGGATTTCCTGACAATTGAGGATAAAGAAGGGATATTTTATGGGAATGCGGCGAGATTTCTGCGATTGGAAGATTAAAAAAAAATATCCTAACCCTGAAGGAAAATAAAATCTACTCATAATGGTTTTGAAATCACTTTTGGAAACACAATCACCATCCTTTCGGCAGGCATGATTCTTTATCTATTAAAATCTCAGCAGCATTTAACCACGCTGAATTTTCCTCTTGGTTGGAGTTTCAGCACTGAGCCGCCTTTCGGAAAATTTTATCAGTAATTGGAGACATAGGAATAAATCAATTTTCTCCTTTTATTTAAAAATGAAGACTCAATCTTTAAAATTTGAGAGTAAAACCTATCTCATCACAGGAGCCACCAGTGGCATGGGAAGAGCCGTAGCGAAGGCTTTTGCAAATGAGGGAGCCAACCTCATCTTAAGCGGAAGAAATGAAATTGCCGGAAATGAACTTGTCGATGAATTGGGAGATCATGCCATTTTCCTTTCTGGAGACGTCAGTGATCCCGCCTATAATCAAAAACTAGTAGACTTAGCGGTCACAAAATATGGACAGCTTGATGGCATTTCTGCCAATGCAGGAAGATTGGGCTTAGGCTCTATCACTGATTTATCACCAATGGAATGGCATAGAACCCTAGACGTGAATCTGACCTCAATTTTTTACCTCCTAAAAGCAGCACTTCCTGTATTACAAAAAAGCAGTCAAGCTTCAATTACCATCAATTCTTCAATTGCCGGCTTTAAATCCTTTCCTAATCACCCGGCTTATTGCGCATCCAAAGCTGGTTTGATAGCACTTGCCAAACAAGCCGCAGTAGATTATGCCCCAAAAGTTCGTGTCAATTGCATCTGTCCCGGGCCGGTGGATACCCCACTGATTCATGATTCAGCGAAGGCCTTTCCAGATCCTGCAAAAGCTGTAGAAAATGCCGGCAATAATACCCTGATCCAAAGACTGGGAAAGCCTAAAGACATTGCTAATTTGGTTCTTTTTCTAGCCTCAAAAGAGGCTTCTTGGATTACCGGAAGCGTTTATACAATTGATGGAGGGATTATGGCAAAAGGTTAAAATCAAAGAGGGCCTGCATAATTGCAAGCCCTCTTTGTAGGTCAATTCTTCCCATTCTTAAAACTCAAATCCGGATAAGCCGGTGGCGTTGGAACCGGCCGTGGGTCTTTTTGAATCAACTCTTGCAAATGCTCAATCGCTGCATCCAATTGGGCGTCTTTTCCATCGAAGGTTGCCTTAGGCAGATTGATGACTTCGATATCAGGAATAAAACCAACTCCCTCAATCAGCCATTCTGTCCCATTTTCAGTTTCCCCATACACCCCATTCATCGGAGCCCGGGCAATGCCATTATCTGAAAGCGTATTCACACCTGAAAGCCAAACTTCTCCTCCCCAGGTTCTCGCGCCGATCGCTTTGCCTAAGCCCAGTCTTCTGAAGCCTTCGGCAAAAGCCTCTCCATCAGAGGCAGTAAATTCATCCACTAGCAAAACCAAATGCCCTCGGAATGCATAATTCATATTCCAGTAAGGTTCTCCCGTGCGGCTTTTCCAGTAGAAGAAAGCTTCTCGCATCAATTTTTCCAGAATAAAGGAATCAATGTTCCCACCGCGGTTGTGGCGTACATCGATGACCAAGCCTTTCTTCTTAAACTGAGGATAAAAATCCCGATACCACTGTCCGATATCGCCTGAAGTCATGGCTCTTAAATGCACATAGCCAATATCTCCATTGGATTTGGCTTCGGTTTCCAATCTTCGGGTGTACTCCCAATCGTTGTATCGCAGGTTGCTTTCTTGCCCCGAACTCATAGGCTCGACTATAAAGTCTCCCTTTCCGGCTACTGCTAGGCGAACTTGCTTTCTGGCCTTATCTCGAAGCAAAACCTGCATATCCGCTACTTCCAAAACTGAAGTCCCATCGATATGTGTGATCACATCGCCTGTTTGAATGCCGAAAGCAGGATGGCTTAAAGGTGATTTCTCATCAGGATAGTCAGGATCGCTTTGGAAGATGTAGTCGATCCTGTAACCTTGATTAGTCTTAGTAAAAAGCCCTCCCAGCATTCCAAACTGAATATTGTCATCTCCATCCCGGGTATCACCTCCACGAACGGAAGTATGCAAAACGGAAAGCTCTCCTATCAGCTCTCCTATCACATCTGAAAGCTCATTTCGGGTAGTCACCCTATCTACTAGAGGAAGGTATTTCTCGTACATTTTATCCCAGTCTACCCCATGCATACCTGCGTCGTAAAAATAATCGCGCTCCATGCGCCAAGCATCAGTATAGATCTGCTTCCAGTCTTCCCGAGGGTCTATACTGAACCTCCACCCATTCAGATCCAACTTATTTTTGGATAAATCCGAAACAGGAGATGTCCCTAGCTCCACTAAAAAATGATTGGCTCCTTGCCGAAGCAAAGCATATTTGTTGTTGGCTGAAACTGCATAACTGTTGATTTTGTCTGCAAAAACCTTTTGCTCAGACTTTTCAGAAATTGGAGTCATCATCAGTGCAGGCTCATCTTCATTGGAAGCACCACCTCCGTAATACACTCCCGGACCTGGGCCAACTCGATGGTAGTACAAGGCCTTATCTGTCACGATCAGATTTTTGTAATTTCCCGCTGTAACGGGTACTTCTTGTACGCGTTCCATCAGTCCCTCCTCATCGATCTTCACGCTTACAGGACCCTCTGATTTTTTCTCCTCTGCTTTCAGCTCATTTTTTGGAGTAAAGGGAGAAATCAAACCCTTTTGAAGCGGAATATGATAGATCTTCATCTGCTTTTCCCAAAATGGTTCCGGTTGACGCTGCCCCCAAGGACTTCCCACTTTAGTCTCAAAATTCCGGTCTGAAAGGAAATAAATCCACTTCCCATCAGCGCTCCATTGCGGGTTGAGACTGTTGGTGCGATCGGAAGTCAAGGTAACTCGCTTTTCCGTAGTCGGATTGAAGACAAAGAGTTGGGTAAATGTATTTGAAGCTGCCTGCCCATAAGCCAGCCATTGGCTGTCAGGCGACCAAGACATACTGCCATGCAGGTCTTCATCTGTAAGGTTGGCTTTGACTGCTTTTCCCGTGGCAAGATTTCTAATCCATAGATCATTGTTGAGATCGATCCAAGCCAGCCATTTTCCATCCGGTGAAGGAGTCAAATTGAATCGAAGCGTGGTTCCATTATCTGTCAATTGCTTTCCCTGATCCAAACCCAAACCAGAGTATTGATGGATTTCAAACTCCCCACTTTCATCGGAAAAGGTCAAAATATCCTTGGAATCTGTTGTAAAAACTGCATCTCGATACCGCACCCCATCTTTTCTACTTAGGCGAATCATTCTTCCATCCTTTGCAGGAAAGACAAAAACCCGACCCCGAGCGGTCAAAGCCACTTTTTCTCCATTATTGGACACAGAAATATTCGTGATATAGCTGGCAGGATTGTCTACCCAATTTTCCCTCAACTGATCAAAATCCGAAACTAGATTGATCGCAATTTTTCGGGATTCGCTTTGTCCCAAATTCATTTGAAACAGATCCGCTCCTGAACGATAAACCAACGTATTTCCAGAAAGGGAATACTCCCTCACATCATAAGATACTTCTTTGGTGTGCTGTTGGATATCCGAGCCATCCGGTTTCATGGACCAAACATTTTGGATTCCATCCCTTGAGGAAATGAAATAGACACGTCCTTGGTGAAAAATAGGATGATGGTCTTCGCCGGCGTAATCTTTGGTCAGTTTGACCGCCTCCGCAGCTCCATTACTGTATTTCCAAAGTTGTCTGGCTGTTCCTCCTTGATAGCGTTTAGTGACATTGTTGTGATAGGTAGGTCTTACAAAAAAGTAGGTGTTTGACTCCCGATCAAAACTTCCCTCTGCGGCCATTTCCAAAGGAAGAACTTCCTTTACTCTAGAATTTACATCTACCACAACGGTCCTCAGTCGGGGCAAGGTGGAATATTGATTGGTGGTATAAGCCAGTTCTGTGGCTGATCTCCAAGCTACAGGGATAGATGCAGAGGGTTCGTAAGTCAACCTTTTGGGTAAACCTCCGGAAATCGGCATTACATAGACCTCAGTAGGGCCTTCATAGCTGGCGGCGTACGCAACCCATTTTCCGTCGGGGGAGATTTTGGGATCGGACTCATCCCCAGGATGCGTGGTTAGGCGAGTTGCCATTCCACCAGATACTGATGCAGTCCAAATATCTCCCTCTGCTACAAAAACCATGGTATTTTCATGCAAATCCGGATGCATAAAATATCCCGGTTTTTCTTGGGCCTTAGATTGATTATAAAAAATAGAAATAAACAAAAACGATAGTATGGTCGCCTTATACATAGATTAATGATTTAATTAGTATCTAAGAAATCTAAGAAGAAAAAAGGAAAGTACTTTCGACGGAAGACCAAAAATAATTATTCGGTATCCATCCTTATTCGCTCAGGAGTCAAAACTTGCTGTTGCTTATCCCCAAAAAAGGATTTTGTGATTATTAAAAAATCTTCTGTTTTCTATCTGTCTATAAAACAAGCTAATTCAGTCAGAATTTATTGTTTAAAATATTTTTTTCTTACGCGCATTATTTTATAACTTACTGTATATCAATTCATTCAAACAATCAAAGATTGGATGCCATGTTGCCTTCTGAAGAAAAAGAAAAAACTGATTTAAATTATTGTAAATGTATAATTGAAGTTGGTATAATTGGTCTTTTAGGCATCTCTATTTTGACTTTAAATTATAGCCTCTCTCAATTGATAAATCTTCAATTATGGAAATCCTTTTTAGAGGCTAATTAGACTGGTCTTTGTGATTTTCGAGAATGTTCTCCCGCTTTTATTGGTACATCATTTTAAGTGTCCTCTATTCTTAAACAATTACACCGTAAAGGGGTATTTATTGATGCAATTTTTTTATCCTGGTAATAGAGATCTTAAAGATCATTTTAGATTGAAAGAAATCTTAACCCTCACTAAATGAAATAAAGAAATTTTTAAGCTATTGCTACAATTTGTACATTAATGCTGAAATTCAGGCTTTTGGAAAAAATAGAATCTTTTGAAATGTCTTTCTTATTAAAGCTGAAATTGAAAATTTGTCAACCCATCGCCTAATCTAGGTTTCATGAAATCAATTTTTTTACGAGTTCTTTTTATTACACTTTTTTTTGAAGCTTGCAGTCCACGGGCAGAAGAGGGAAATTCAAGATTTTCTGAAGATTTACAGCCACCCAATAAAACCACCCTTTCTGATCTATCGGAAGAACAAAAGCCTAAACAGTTTAGCCTGGGAGTAGAGTCTGGCCCGGAAATAGTTTCATTAGTCAGTCAAAGCCAAAACGGGATTGATCCTCCCTATAGGGTGGAATTGCCTAAACTCAGAAACGAAGACGGTGAAGTTATTATGGATGCTCAAGGGGATCCTTATTTTCTTGGTGCAGGAGGATTGTCACAGTTTAATAAGTACACTTCAGATGATGGATTGGCATTAGACGCGATTCATTGTGCTATTACCGATAGCAGAGGGCATATTTGGTTTGGCACGAATGGAGGAGGGCTAAGTAGGTTTGATGGAGTGGAATTTACCAATTACAAAAAAATCCACGGACTACCCAGCATCACCATCAGAAGCATTTTTGAAGACTCCAAAGGAAATATCTGGATCGGTACCGCAGATGGCGGATTAAGCAAGTTTGATGGAAAGTCATTCACTAATTATCTGGCAGATCAACTCGGAAGTCTGGTTATATGGGCTATTGGTGAAGACAATGAAGGAAACCTGTGGTTTGGCACAGACAGGGCAGGAGTCAGTAAATACGATGGAGAAAAATTTACGAATTTCTCTACCGAAAATGGCTTAGGAAACGATATAGTCATCAGTATTCTTAAGGATAATGATGGCAATATGTGGTTTGGCACCTATGGAGGAGGTGTCAGCAAATACGACGGAAAAACCTTCAAAACTTATACCCTTCAAGACGGATTGTCATCTGATCGAATCAGATCAATTTTTCAAGACAGTAATGGTACCATTTGGATGGGGACCTTAGGAGGAGGCTTGACCAAATTCGATGGAAAAAGCTTCCAAACAATCGGGATTAAAGAAGGATTAGCCGGATCGGTTGTACGCTCGATTTCTGAGGACAAAGACGGAAATATTTGGTTTGGGACGGACAGAGGTGCCAGTCTTTGGGATGGAAAAAGATTTAAAACTTACACCACTGAACAGGGCTTGGCAGGAAATAACATTCAGGATATGACCTTGGATTCTGGAGGGAAAATGTGGTTTTGTACCGACGGAGGTGGAGTCAGCAGGTTGGATGGATTTGGTTTTACGAGTTTTACAACGAGCCATGGAATCTCCGGAAATATCATTCTAAGCGGAATGGAGGACCAAAATGGGAATCTTTGGTTTGGTTCGGCAGATGGTGGAATCAGTAAATTTGACGGACAGTCTTTCACCTCTTATTACCCTTCCCAAGGACTCGCCGGTGAAATAGTTTTTAGTATTCTGGAGGATAGGTCAGGAAAAATATGGATAGGCACTGCTGGGGATGGCCTGAGTATTCTGGACAATAAAAAATTCACGAATTATTCTGTGGATCAAGGATTACCCTCTAATGAAGTATATGCCTTGGTGGAAACACAAGACGGATCTATCTGGATAGGGACTGATAATGGAATCTTAAAATATCAGGAAGGGGAACTCCTTCACTTTACTTCAGAACATGGAATGGCCGGAGATGGAATCATCAGCATCCTGGAAGATCGGGAGGGGATTCTCTGGATAGGTACATTTGATGGAGGCCTAAGCCGATTTGATGGAGAAACTTTCATCAACTTTACCACCAATCAAGGCTTGATCGATAATGGAGTGAATCGCATTAAAGAAGACCAAGACGGAAATCTGTGGATAGGCACCACTTCTGGATTCAGTTTTTTAAGCAAAACAAAGAAAGAAAGCATTGCTAGTTGGGCCCCATCAAAAGGGGCGCTTTTTCAATCTTATAACAGTCAAGATGGACTTCCTGACAACAATGTTCTTCAAATCGTAGATCTTCCCGGGAACAAGATGGCAATAGGTACCAATCAGGGGATTTCCATCTTCGACTTTTTCCCGGACTCAGTGGATGCTATCCAAAATTTACAGATTTATAATTCGGATAATGGATACCCAGTCAAAGATTTGACTGATGGGCAAAATGCCATGTTTTTAGATTCCAAGGGTATTCTCTGGGCAGGGACAGGAAGCGTCAAAACAGGGCTGGCAAGAATTGACCTAGAAAAAATTTCCAGAAATGATTCCAAACCCAAGCTACTTATCAAACAAGTAAGGCTCAATGAAGAAGTTATCTCTTGGGAAACCTTGGCTTCGAGCAAAATTTCTAATCAAGCGGCCAAAACCACCGAGGAATTACTGACCTTCAAAAAAATCCTCAATTCGGAAGAAGAAAGTGATCTGCAAGAACGCTTCAAGGGAATTACCTTTGATAAAGTCAGTGAATTTTTCCCAGTTCCTATCAACCTAACACTTCCTTACAAACACAATCATCTCAATATAGAATACGGCACCAATGAATTGTCTAGGCCATTCTTGATAGAGTATCAATACATTCTGGAAGGCTATGATGAGGATTGGAGTCCGGTACTTAAAAGGACATCCGCTACTTTTGGTAATATTCAGGAGGGAGATTACACTTTTAAAGTTCGAGCAAGATACTCAGGACCCGCAATTGAAGAAGGGGCTGATTGGACCGAAGCGACCTTATATTCTTTCACAGTTTTACCCCCTTGGTATAGAAGCTGGTGGGCCTACTTGGGCTATGCAGCTCTTTTCCTTTCACTCCTTTATCCTATCAATATTTACCAAAGGAATAGGGTTCTGAAGGCAGAGAGAGAAAAGGCCAAAGAAAGGGAACTCGAGCATGCCAAAGAAATTGAAAAAGCTTACGAAGATTTGGCTTCTGCACATGAAAATTTAAAGGCTACCCAATCCCAACTGATACAGGCTGAAAAAATGGCATCCTTGGGTGAGTTGACTGCTGGAATTGCTCATGAAATTCAAAATCCACTGAATTTTGTTAAAAACTTTTCGGAAGTAAGTCATGAACTCATGGACGAGATGAACCAGGAGATTCATGAAGGAAAATTTGATTCTGCCAGAATATTGGCGGGAGATATCAAAGAAAATCTGGACAGAATTGCCACTCATAGCATGAGAGCGGATGCGATTGTCAAAGCAATGCTTCAACACAGCAAAGCCAGCGTGGGCAATAAAGAACTCGCAGATCTCAATGCTATCTGCGATGAATCCCTGCGACTGAGCTATCACGGGGTCAGGGCTAAAGAAAAAGACTTTAGCGCCGAATATAAAACAGAGTTGGCTTCCAATATTCCGGAAGTGGAAGTAATCCGTCAGGAAGTTGGAAGGGCATTGATCAATATGTGCAACAATGCCTTTCATGCTGTCCATGAAAAGTCTCAAAAAACAAAGTCTGAAAACTATAAACCTGAAGTAAAGATTGCCACCAAGAAAACAGATAAGGGAGTGGAGATTATTCTTTCCGATAACGGGATGGGTATCCCTGAGGATGTGATTGGAAAAATATTCCAGCCTTTCTTCACTACCAAACCTACAGGGCAAGGAACAGGCTTGGGACTCTCTTTGAGCTATGATATTATCAAGTCTTACCAAGGTGAAATCAGTGTAAAAAGTAAAACCGGTGAGAATTCAGGGACAGTTTTTACTATCTTTCTACCTACTAAACCAAAATCTAAATCATAAATTTTACCCAAACTAGCCTACTATGGTTTTAGGAATAATTTCTTTGATTTTGTTATACTATCTCAAGCAACCCATGGGCTTGATCACGGTATCTGCAGAATGGAAACGAATTTTCAACGGTGGAATGGTCGCAGCAGCAGCTATTATTGGAATTGCTGCCGTTAAGATCCCCTTAATCAGTGGGCTTGCCACTATTTTATCTTTTGTTCTGGCAGCTATTATTGTCGTGGTGACACTTAAGAACCCTGAGCTTCACCATCGCAAAGGAATGATATACGCCTGGCTTCCTATCATGGCAGTTAATGTGCTGGGAGAATCCATTGAACTCATCAATAAATCATTTTATACCGAATGGGAAAATTATTTTGGAGTAGCTGAATTTTTTGCCTTTATCTGGGCTATTGCCATGTGGATTAATAATTCCAAACAAAGAAAAGCCCTGGAACAGGAAAAGCTAAAGGCTCTAGCAAGAGAGAAAGAATTTAAAATAACTGAAAGTCTCAAAAATCAATTAGAGAGACAAGTTGAACAAAGAACCAAGGAGCTGACTGAGCAAAAAAATGAATTGGAAAATACCTTATCTGAGCTAAGAGCAGCACAAAACCAATTGATCCATGCAGAGAAGATGGCCTCCTTAGGAGAATTGACGGCAGGGATTGCTCATGAGATTCAAAACCCGCTCAACTTTGTCAATAACTTTTCAGATGTCAGCACAGAGTTGTTGACCGAACTCAAAGAGGAATTGCAAGCCGGGAAAACTGAAGATGCTATGGAAATTTTGGAAGATGTGATCCAAAACCTTAACAAAATCCATCACCATGGCAAAAGGGCTGATTCCATCGTGAAAGGAATGCTACAACATAGCAGAAGCAATACCGGTCAAAAAGAACCCACAGATATCAATGCATTAGCAGATGAATATTTAAGGCTTTCCTATCATGGATTAAGGGCAAGGGATAAAAGTTTCACGGCTGATTTTAAATTAAATCTAGACCCTAAAGCCGGAATCCTTCAGGTAGTTCCCGGAGATTTGGGCAGAGTATTTCTCAACCTGATCAACAATGCCTTTTATGCTGCTGACGAAAAGAAAAAAGAATTGAATGCCAAAGGTGAGAAAGACTTTATGCCTACCGTCACCGTCAACACCAAGAAGATCAGTACAGGTGTTGAAATCCAAATCTCAGATAATGGAAAAGGTATCCCAGCTGAAATTAAAGAGAAAATTTTCCAGCCTTTTTTTACTACAAAGCCAACTGGAAAAGGTACAGGTTTAGGGCTTTCTATGAGCTATGACATAGTCACCAAAGGACATGGAGGTGAAATAGTAGTAGACAGTAAACCTGGTGAATACACTGTTTTCACAATCAAATTACCGAAATCATGAAAACAGGAAAGATCAAAATGTCTAGGGCCGAATGTTTTTCTGGAAAAGCCAATTGCAATTTTCAAGAATTCCAGACCCTAAGTCACAACCCTAACAATCAATCCATAATCAGATGAAAAGCAAAATTTTAATAGTTGATGATGAAAAAGATGTGGAAATGCTATTTCGTCAAAAGTTCAGAAAAGAGATCAAAAGTGGAAGCTTAGAGCTTTGCTTTGCTTTTTCAGGTGATGAAGCTTTGACAGTTTTAGACAGCGAGCATCCCCCTCAGGTAGTTTATGTTTTTTCAGATATCAATATGCCTGGTATGAGCGGATTGGAGCTTTTGGAAAAAATCAAAAATAGATTTCCCCAGATCAATGTCAGTATGATTTCTGCTTACGGGGACAGTCAAAATTATGAAAAAGCCATGAGTTCAGGTGCAAAGGAGTTTTTTACCAAACCCATTGATTTTGATTCCCTTAAGAAAGAAATTGGAGCTTTGATGTCAGAAAAAAACTAAGAACCCATGGTCAAGATTTTGGTAGTAGATGATGAAGCGGATTTGGAAATTCTGATCAAACAGAAATTCCGGAAAAGAATCCGTGAAGGTGAGTTCGATTTTCAGTTTGCACTCAACGGCAGAATAGCCTTGGAAATCATTGAAGAAAATCCGGATATTGATTTGATCCTGAGCGATATCAATATGCCTGAGATGGACGGTCTGACCCTGCTTTCCAAAGTCAAAGAAAAAAACTCACTGCTTAAAACCGTCATTATCTCGGCTTATGGAGACATGGAAAATATCCGGACAGCCATGAATTTGGGGGCTTTTGACTTCATTACCAAACCCGTAGATTTCCGTGATTTGGAAATCACTCTTGATAAGACTATTCAGTACAGAAACCAAATCAAATCCACCCTTAAAGCCCTCCGTGAAAACAACATTCTCAAAATGTATGTGGATGAAACGGTGTTGAACTTTATGGGTAATAAGGAGCTGGAATCAAGCTTGATGGAAAATGAGACCATCGATGCATCAGTGGCTTTTATTGACTTGGTAGCATTTACAAAAATCTCTGAAAACGAAGAGCCCAACGTGGTTGTGGGACTACTCAACGAATATTTTGACCTAATGGTCAAAGAGATTATCGAGGAGAAAGGAAGTGTGGACAAGTTTATCGGTGATGCAATTATGGCAGTTTTTCAGGGGGAGAATCACTTCGAAAGAGCCATCAAGGTTGCACTTTCCATCCGGGAAAAAATGGCTCAAATCCCGGTTTTTTCAGAAGAGACAAATTTCAAACCTGAAGTATCCATCGGAATTAACTCGGGTGAGATGGTCTCAGGAAATATAGGTTCCCGTTCTTTGAAAAGATTAGATTATACAGTCATTGGAGATACGGTGAACGTAGCCGCCAGATTACAGACTGCGGCTAATCCGGGCCAAATTTTAGTCTTGGAAAAATGTGTCGATCAAATTAAAGATAGCTTTACTTTTTCTACCATTGGGGAAATGAAACTTAAAAATAAAGCTCATCCTGTCAAGGTTTTGCAGGTTGACCATATAAACAATTAGTCTCACCTGCTTAATCTCAACATAAATCTTAATCAATCCCTACAGAATTTAGTCTTTGTCCAATTTATAATCAAATGAAAAAACTTACCCAACCTGCACTATTGGTGGCATTAGGAGCTACCATGTCTATGGCAGCTATGGTTCCTGGTGGCAGGGAAAACCCAAAATCACTGGTGAATCACACCATTTCTCAAGACAGTACCCAAAAAGACTCCCTAGATTATCCAAAATTCAAGGACCTGCCCCTCAAGCCTGAGCGGGAAGTAAAATTTACTGCGAAAGAAGGAACCTGGATGAGTTTGGATGTCAGTCCTGATGGCAAAACAATCGCTTTTGACCTGATGGGAGACATATACACGATCCCAATTGAAGGTGGAAAGGCAAGCCCGATTACTACAGGAATTGCCTATGAGACTCATCCCCGATTCTCTCCTGATGGAGAAAAAATCTTATTCACTTCTGACCGAGCCGGAAATGATAATCTCTGGTATATCGATATGGTCAAGAAGGACACGGTTCAGGTAACCAAAGATAAAAATGGAGATGTACCTGGAGCTGCTTGGACACCGGATGGTAAATATATCATCGTGAGTAAAGGCCGTCGTATTCCGAAGCTATGGATGTACCATATAGATGGAGGCGGAGGAATTCAACTCAATGAAAACCCTTCCTCGATGAAAACCATCGACCCAGTGGTAAGCCCAGATGGAAAAAAAGTCTATTTCTCGCATAGAACAGGCGCTTGGAATTACAATGCCATGCTTCCACAATATCAGGTTGGACATTATGATTTTGAGGAAGGAAAAATCACAAATATCACCAGCCGTTATGGTTCGGCCTTCACTCCTACCTTATCCAAAGATGGAAAGTGGATGGTTTATGGATCCAGGTGGCAAGATAAAACCGGTTTGGTCCTTAGAGACCTCAATACAGGAGATGAAAAATGGTTAGCCTATCCTGTGCAGCGGGATGAGCAGGAGTCCATCGCGCCTCAGGGAGTATTGCCTGCTATGGCGTTCACTCCGGATAGCAAATTTATCATCGCTTCCTATGGAGGGAAAATATGGAAATTGGCTGTAGATGGCAGTCCGGCTGTAGAGATCCCATTCGAAGCAGATGTGAAACTGGCAATGGGTCCAAGGCTCTATTTCAATTATGAAATCAAAGACACCACCGCTAAACTGGCTACACAAATCAGAGATGCTGTTCCTTCACCGGATGGCAAAAAACTGGCCTTCACGGCACTCAATAGACTGTATGTGATGGACTACCCGAATGGCGAACCTAAAAGGGTTACGAAAAATGAATTTACCGAAGCCATGCCTTCATGGTCTCCAGATGGAAGCCAGTTGGTATTTACCACTTGGGATGAAAAGGCAGGTGGACATCTTTATAAAGCTAGTTTCGGAAGAAATGGAGCAATAACAAAGCTTACTACAGAAAGTGCTCTTTACATGGGACCAGTTTGGGGACCTAATAATAAAATTGTGGTATTCAAAGGCGATAAGCGTCTCATGGAGGAAGCAGAAGGACCGGGAGTTTCCGGAGCTGAATCTATTTTAGCATGGATGCCGGCTTCTGGAGGTGCATTCAGAAAAATCATGGATGCCCGAAATATCGGAAATGCACATTTTACAAAAGATACTACCCGTATTTTCCTAAATGGACCTGGAGGCACGCTGATGAGTGTGAAGTGGGATGGAACGGATGAAAAAACCTATGCTAAAATATCTGGTATTACTCCTTTTGGAACAGCAGCAGGAGATCATGAGGGACATGAGCATAATGAGGATTTCTCTTCTGTAAAATACATTATGGGTAAGCCTTACGGCACCGCCGATGCAGTTAATTATTGCATGCTCCCTGAGGGAAGTAGCGCCCGAGAGCCTCAAATGCAACCATCCAGCGCCAGTACGATTTTGATGGCTCCGGAAGGTGATTTGGCACTGGCTCAAATCAACAACAATGTATATGTGGTAACAATACCAAAGGCTGGGAAAACTCCAACCATCAACGTGGGAAGTCCTGAATCAGCCAATTTCCCTGCACGTCAACTTACCGAGATCGGTGGAGAATGGCCAGCTTGGGAAGCCAATGGGAAAAAAGTGCATTGGTCTTTAGGAAACGGACATTGGGTATATGACATAACTCGGGCAGAGTTTATTGAAGACTCTGTAAAAACAGCCAAAAAGCTAAAGAAACTAGCTGATGCTGACAGTGTGGCTACCTTGAAAGCTAAAGGAGAAGATGCGGTTAAGTTAGCAGATTCTCTGGCGAAAGCTGAAAAGAAAAGGATAGACTCCTTATTCAAAGCAGACAAAGAATTGGCCAAAGCAGATAGCATCCACAAGGCTAAGCTCAAAGAAAAAGAAGAATATAAGCCTGCTGAGCATCAGGTAAAAGTATACTTCGCAAAGGATACTCCTAAAGGAACAATTCTTCTTCAAAATGCAAGAATCATCACCATGAAAGATGAAGAAGTCATCGAAAATGGAGATATCCTGATTGAAAACAATCGAATCAAGGCAGTCGGAAAAACAGGAACCCTCAACGCGGGGAATGCGAAAGTCATAGATGCAACAGGTAAGACCATCACTCCGGGCTTTATTGACACCCATGCTCACATGTGGCCAACCTGGAATCTTCACAAAAATACCGTTTGGATCTATGCCGCTAATCTAGCTTATGGCGTGACCACAACCAGAGATCCGCAGACGGCTACGACTGACGTATTGACTTATGGTGACATGGTGGAAGCAGGAATGATTCCAGGTCCTCGGGTTTATTCTACAGGTCCTGGAGTAGGATTCTGGATGTATAATCTAAAATCTCTGGATCAAACCAAAAATGTACTGAAGCAATACAGCAAGTATTATAATACCCAGTACATCAAAATGTATTTGGTTGGAAATAGACAGCACAGACAGTGGGTAATCATGGCAGCTAAAGATCAAAAGCTAATGCCTACTACGGAGGGCGGCTTGGACTACAAACTGAATATGACACAATTATTCGACGGATATCCAGGACATGAGCACTCTATCCCTGTATACCCACTTTACTCAGATGTGATACAGACTATTGCTGAAAGTAAAATGGCAGTAACTCCTACCCTTTTGGTAGCTTATGGCGGACCTTGGGCTGAAAATTATTATTACACCACAGAGAGTCCACTGCATGACCCTAAGCTGAACAGATTCACTCCATATAATGAGCTGAATTCCAAGGCCAGAAGAAGAGTTGGCGGACTGGGTGGTTGGTTTGCTCCAGAAGACCACGTATTTGAAAAACATGCCGAAGGAATCAACGAGCTGGTAAAGCGAGGAGGACTGGCAGGTGTAGGATCTCACGGTCAGCTACAAGGCTTGGGCTATCATTGGGAGCTATGGTCAGTAGCTAGCGGAGGAATGAGCAGCATGGATGCTTTGAAAACTGCCACTATTCTGGGAGCTGAAGCTTTAGGTTTAGACAAAGACCTGGGAAGTATCGAGACTGGAAAATTGGCGGATTTGGTAATCATGGAATCCAATCCTTTGGAGAATATCAGGAATACCAATACCATCACACATGTGGTCAAAGATGGCAGATTGTATGATGGCAATACCTTGGATGAGATTTATCCCAATCCACGAAAATTGGATGTAAGCTCTTGGACCAAGGAGGCTCCAAAAGTGACCACCAGTTTGAAAAATTAAATAGAATTTGAGGAGGAAACAGCCAAGAATTGTCTTGGCTGTTCCTTTTTTTAAGGAAAGTCTAATTTTTTTGAGCCAAAAGTGAAATAATTACTCTTTGTTCTTGGCAAACTACTAAATTTTTATTTCCTTAAATTAGGATTCAGAACCCTTACTATAAACTAAAAGCTAGCGCTTAGCTGCAAAAAATGATTTTTTACCCTATGCTACCAGAATGAAAGAATCGGCAACCAAATCGATTGATTGGAAAACTATATTCTCCCCCCACTCTTTAGTGTACTCAATTTGTGGTGTAGCTCTTGCAGCGATTGCATTAGAGGCTTTTATGCTTCCCAATAAATTTTTGGATGGAGGAGTTACCGGTATAGCCATTTTGGTCAATTTGGGTTTTGGAATCAATTTAAACCTGCTTTTGGTAGTTATCAATCTTCCTTTCTTATACATGGCCTGGAAGATGATAGGAAAGACTTTCGCCATTCAGTCAGGATTTTCGGTCTTTCTTTTGGTTCTGGTTTTACATTTCATGGAAATACCTACCGTAACAGAAGACAAGGTACTGATAGCTGTTTTCGGAGGTTTTTTGATGGGTACAGGAATAGGGCTAATTATTCGAGGCGGAGGCTTAATTGATGGCTTTGAAGTCATCACAGAGTACTTCCATAAAAACTCTGCCCTGACTGCCAGTGAGATAACTGTTTTTCTAAATAGTCTGATTATGCTCTCCGCTGCGTATGTTTTTGGCATAGAACCTGCAATGTATTCTATACTGACCTATTTTACCGCAATAAAGACTACTGACTACATTGTAGAGGGCTTTGAGGAGTACACCGCTTTGACAATTATTTCTAAAGAACACGAATTGGTCAAAGAATTGATAGTCAAAGACTTTAAAAAAGCAATTTCGGTATATAAAGGGGAAAGGGGCTATCTCCCTGAAACCTTTCATATTAAGCACCCTTGCGATATTATCATGACCGTAGTAACCCGTCTGGAAGTACATAGAATCAAATTAGCTATTCAGGAAATTGATCCTAAGGCCTTTTTCTATGTCCAAACTATCAAAGAAGTAAAAGGCGGAGTCATTAAAAAAGTAGGAAAAAAGCATGTATGATAGACTTTGAACAAATAAAACGGAAAGTTTACAGGAATATATTGGAGCAACTGCCTTCCTACCTGACCTATCATAATCTAGCCCACACAGAGTATGTGATGGATAAAGCTATCTTTTTGGCCAGGATCGAAGATGTATCAGAAAAAGAGCTCTTCTTATTGAGGCTTGCTGCCTTGTTTCATGACACAGGCTTTATAGAAAACCCAAAAAACCATGAGGAAATAGGTTGCGGAATCGCAAGAAACTACCTTTCTGAAGATCTTTCCGAATCAGATCTATCCAAAATCTGCGGGATGATTATGGCGACGAAAATCCCACAATCTCCAACCAATCAACTGGAAAGAATTATTGCCGATGCAGATTTGGAATATCTCGGGACCAGTGAATTTGAAAAGCAGGGAAATGCTTTATTTGAAGAATTAAAGCATTTCAATCCAAGTTTTTCTGAGCAAGCATGGAATGAATTACAACTGACTTTTTTGGAAAAACACCACTATCACACTGATTATTGTAAAAAATTCAGAGAGCCAAAAAAACAAGATAATATCGATTCAGTAAAAGAAAAACTGAACCTAGTCTAACCTTTTACAGCATGATATATTAAATCATATACATCACCGGCTTCAATTTTTTGATGAGGAATTAATTCTTTTCCCCCCACTATAAAAGGCTTATCAATATCCTCCTCTGGAATTCTTCCATGAGCTCCTTTTACCAAGCCAGCATCCAAAGGGATCACATCCATTAGGTATCTAAAGCCTAGTTTCTTTTTAAGGACTTTTGAACCCACTTTCAGTAAAGGAACTTTGATTTTCGGATCTAATAATAACTCTACAGGATCGTATCCTGGCTTTCTATGAATATCTACACAGCGTGCATAATCTGGCGCCTTGGCATCATCCATCCAGAAATAATAGGTAAACCAAGAGTTTTTATCAGCGACCACCACCAGATCCCCTGATCTTTTGTGATCCAGTCCAAATTCTACTTGATCATTTTTATCCAGTACCTTTTCTATTCCAGGGGTATTTCTGAGTAAACTTTTCACCTGCTCGAAAATGGCCTCATTTTGAATATGTACATGGGCCACCTGATGGTCTGCGACGGCAAAAGCCTGCGAAGTGCCAGCGTCTAATGTTTCAAGACCCAACTCATCTTTTACCTGAATCCATCCAGCAGACCTCAAAATCCTATTAATGTGGATGGGTTGGTTCACATTGGTGATTCCATACTCAGAAAGCAGTAAAACTTCAGCCCCCTGCTTTTCAAAATAAGTAATCAAGTCTTCAGCCACTTGATCAATTTCCTGCAAGTCTTTTCCGATTTTTTCGAAATCTATTCCATGTCTTTGCAAGCCATAATCTAGATGTGGTAGGTAAATCAGGTTGAGCGTAGGATTGTACCACTCATCGACTTTTTTTGCAGCATCAGCTATCCATTGAGTTGCCGAAATATTGGTATTCGGACCCCAAAATGAAAATAAAGGAAATTGCCCGAGCTCTTTTTGCAATCTATCTCTCAGTTCCATAGGCTGAGAATGACAGTCTGGAAGCTTCCTTCCATCAGCCGGGTACAAAGGGCGTGGAGTAACTGCATAATCTACACTGGAATACATGTTGTACCACCAAAAAAGATTAGCACAAGTGAATTCTGGGTTTTCAGCTTTTAAATGATCCCAGATTTTGGGTGATCTAACCAGCCTGTTGGACTGTCTCCAAAATTTAATCTCACACTCATCATAGAAATACCAGCCATTTCCGACTATTCCATGTTCGGAAGGATATTTTCCAGTGAGATATACAGACTGAGCAGAGCAAGTTACTGCCGGAAGAACGGGTTCAATAATGGCTTTTTTCTTGCCTTCAATCCAGGATTTGAGAAAAGGCGTGTGCTCGCCAACCACTCGGAAAGAAAGCGCAACAATATCCAGCACTACCGTTTTTCTCATCATTTTATCATGTTTTGAATTACCCAATCTAACTCTCTGGAAATAGATTCTCCCATATCTAGCCTCATTTTTTCAGGTAAAACTTCCCAAGTATAGGTTTCCACCTCCAAATGGTTAGTCAATCCTGGATTCAATGCCAATTCATCCAAAACCTCAACAATACTGCTTTGAGTAGAAAGTAAGTCCCCATAGCTTTCTATGAATAATGGGACATGAAAATGAATCCTCCATTCCTCTTCTTGGGCTGATTCGATTTTGGCTAAGGCATACGGCAAATCCGGATAAGAAACCAACTTACCAGTAGGATACCTTCCCACAACCTGATGGAGATAAGTTGACTCCACAAAAGGCTCTAGTTTTTGCTTAATCAATTTTTTATCATCCCCCAAAAGGAGTTTCAGGGCAGCGGATATTTGGATTTTCCCGATCTGGATTCCTGCGCTGGCAAACTTGGCAAAAGTCTCAGAAGGCTTTTCATAAACGATCGCAAAATGGCAAACGTCATAACAAACCTGAATATGTCGCTTGATCAATTTTTCTGCTTCAGCTTCATTGAGATGCCTGGATTTAGCCCAAGTTTCCTTTGCAATTGGGAGTAAATATTCCTGAAAAAGCCAGATCATCTCACCTGAGTTTTCCAAAATACCGTCCGGTTCCGGCTCGATATCCAAATGCAAAAATTTACCAGTTTCCCTTTCAATCAAAGCCAACTCCTCCACTACCTGCAATAAATGATGGCTAGCTTTGACCATGGCAGCATTTAGATCTGATTCAGATTGGAACCAGTGCCTATAGGAAATGGGAGAAGTAGAAATTCCTCCGTCCAATCCTTCAGGAATTAATCCCGCCAATATTCTGAAGGATCTAATCGTATAATCCCTTCTCTCTTCAGTAGTCCAATCCGGGAAGTGCACTTGATCTTTTACTGTAGTTCGGTGAAAATCCCCGTAAGGGAAACCATTTAAGGTGAAGACATAGGCATTTTCGGATTCTAGCCAAGCTTTGAATTCTGCTATAATTGAAGGCTTTTGGAGCTCCAAACTTGCTTCATGGGATAATCTCAGGCCTATTCCAAAGGATTGCTGAAAATTAAGATTGCTCCTGATTTCCGGGATATATCGCTGTAAATTTTGAAAAGTTGCCTCCCAGCTTTCTCCAGGGTGAATATTACTACAATAGCTTAAGTGAAAATCTGAAATATGCATTCTAGGATTTGCTAATGGCTTCTTGGTTCCAATCTTTTAGCATTTTTACTGCCTCTTCAATCATGGCATGATCCATTTCATGAACCTCCACTCCTTTACCCAATCGCTCCAAAAGCATAATGGTTAATTGGCCTCCCAAATGTTCCTGAAATTCTCTCAAACCTTTGATTAAATTTTCACCGGATAATTCCGGCTCGTACAATGAAAATCCGAGATTTTGTAGCAATACGATTACTCTATCCAAATCCTCTTTAGCTATCCAGCCTTTCAAGTAAGAATATGTGGAATCAAGAGCAATACCTATAGCTACTGCTTCACCATGTCTAACTCTATAGCTGCTGAGATGCTCCAGTTTATGGGCCGCCCAATGTCCAAAGTCCAAAGGTCTTGAGGAACCCATTTCAAAAGGATCTTTCCCAGCTATATGATCCATGTGCATTTGAGCACATCTCATAATCTGTTCTTTCATTGGCTCCAGCGAGCGGGACGCTAATTGAGCAGCGTGCTGTTCCAGCCACTCAAAAAAGGAGAGGTCTTTAATCAAGGCCACTTTGATAGCCTCAGATATTCCTCCTCTCCAATCTCTATCATCTAAGGTCTTCAAAAAATTAAAATCATTGATGACAGCAACTGGAGTGGTGAAGGTTCCCAAATAGTTTTTCTTCCCAAATGAGTTAACAGAATTTTTCACTCCAACACCGGAATCGTTTTGGGATAGAACTGTGGTCGGTACCCGGATCAATCTTATCCCTCTATGAGAAATAGCCGCTGCGAAACCTACCATATCCAAAACGGCTCCTCCTCCTATGGCTACTATGTAAGAATGTCTATCAATTCCATGAATATGGGTGGCCTCAACTACTTTCTGATAGAAACTCGCATCATTTTTACAGGCCTCCCCGCCAGGAACTATCAAGGGATCCGCACATAAAAAGAATGAGTCCGAATTTGCTTCGGAATACTGTTGAATTTTATCGGAAAGGGATTTGTGGTGCTGCGCAACTCCACTGTCAATGATGAAAAAAGTCTTACACTTTCTACCCTTTTCAAAAAGGGAAGCAAAGAGCTTATTTTCTTGATTGAAAATATCTTCGGAAAAACAGACCGGATACTCAAAAGAAACTGAAAACCGCTGCTTTAAAATGGTATTCATACAAGGATAATAGGTTATTAGGGCTGAAAGTTCTCAAATGACTTGAAAACCAATCCTAAAGTAAATCAAGTCACGGCAAACTTCTTAGCCAACCATAAAGAAATCGGCAGAAGCAATAAAACTATAACACCGATTATCCATCCTTCAAAGGCTGCAGCTAATGAAGCGTTGACTATGATCAAAGATATTACTGCTGCTTTGACAGATTTTCCGATTAAGGCAGGTTCCTGTTTTTGTATGGCTCTTGTCAAAGGAGGAAATATCATAAAGGCTAATAAAATCAAAAAGGGAAAGACTTCCCATGAACCGGGTTTTTGGACTTTCGCCAGAAAAGTAATCCCGGAAATAACCAATATATACAACCCAAAACCACCAAATAGCGCTTTTTTATTTTTTCCATGCACTTCTCCCCGACTCACCATAGTAATGGCCGCTACATAAATCAAGGGCAAAACACCGATTGGCCAGAGTTTTTGCAAAACCTCCGGAGCAACTGCTACACCAAGCAGTAGATTTCCAGCCCTGCAAAGTCCCATATTGATGGGTCCAAAGAGTTGCTGATGCTTCCCCCAAAAATCATATGATAAAGCGCAAATAGCTATTGCAATTGCCAAAAAGCCTGCGAAAATGTTGACCAAAAAAGCAAAGAAAATACCTCCCAAAAGTAAGCAGGAAGCCATAAGAATTGCGTTCTTTTTGGAAGCCCTTCCGCTAGGAATAGGTCTTTCGGGTCTCTCCACCGAATCCAAATCGGCGTCTGCTATGTCATTAAAAGCTACTCCTCCCCCATATAAACCTATTGTACTGATCGAAAGCCAAAGCAAATTTTGCCAAAAATCTCCAGCTCCCTGACTCCAGTCTACCTGCATGAAAGTCCAAGCTCCGGCTATGGCAAAACCTGCCCAAATATCAGCAATAGCAGTTACCACATTAGCTGGGCGGGTTAACTGAAGGTATGCAAATAGGCTGCCCTTACTCATAGATTAATTTTCCACGCGATCAGAAGGTCCTTCGACTCTAGGTACCTGCCCACCTCTAAGCACAGAGTTCCCTCCCATTTTTTTGGTCTGATCGATTGGAGGCGCATTCAACCAGTCTTTTTCATCCATTTGGCCAGAAAGTGAAAATGCAGCCAAGGCATTTTTGTAAGTAACCATCTGCACGTGCTCTTCAGGTATGCCCATTTTTCTCATAAGGTCGGCTGTCTTTGGTACAGCCAAAGGGTCAGATATCCCCCAGTCAGCTGCCGAGTTCACTATGATTCGCTCAGGGCCATATTGCTTGACAATTTCTACCATTCGTTCGGAACCCATTTTGGTATGCGGGTAAATCGTGAATCCAGCCCAATAACCTCTATCCAAAACCTCTTTGACTGTTTCCTCATTGTTGTGATCTACAATGACCCAGCCCGGATCCATGCCATGCTCCTCTGCCACATCCATGGAGCGGTAAGTTCCCTTTTTCTTATCTCTATGTGGGGTATGAATCAGTACGGGTAGGTCCACTTCCTTAGCCAATTCCAATTGTTCCCGATAAAACCTATCCTCAGCCTCCGTTTGATCATCATAGCCAATTTCTCCGATTGCCACTACGCCTTCTTTTCCCACATACAAGGGAAGCAATTCCATGACCTGTTCCGCCAAAGGAATATTATTGGCTTCTTTGGAATTCAGACCCATGGTGCAATAGTGGACAATGCCGAATTGACTGGCTCGAAAACGCTCCCAACCTACCAAAGTGCTGAAATAATCCTTGAAGCTACCCACTTCTGTTCGGGGCTGGCCGAGCCAAAATGCGGGTTCAATAGTAGCCACAATCCCGGCTTTTTGCATGGCTTCGTAATCATCGGTAGTTCTGGATACCAAGTGAATATGGGGATCTATATACATGGACATGATTTTCTATGTTTAAGTAATTCTTTGCAATAATTAAAGACGAGTTTGCTGGTACTCCTGACCAATGCTTTCCCAGGTGATGGATTTGGACTCAATTCCATGAATCAAGTTAGGAAAATCTGCCAAAAGCCCCTTCGCAGGAGGAAAATCACTTTGATACAAGGCTAATGCTCCTCCTTTTTTCTCCAGCTCATCTTCGGAACTCATCACCTTTTTGAGATCTTTGAAGAATTCATCATTTAAAAAGGGAGAAACCAAACGCCATAGCTCCGGCATTACATTCCTACCTGCTGCCCATCTTTCATGGGCAAAATCAGAAGCAATTTCTGCCAATGCAGGGTTTCTTCTACTATCCTGATTTTGAATTCGATAGAGTGGTCTTTGCATAAAGACGGCTTTCAGAACCATCTGATTCCAGTTGCCCTCTGGAAAATAAGTGGAAGGATAAGGATTGTTTAAAGCAATAGCATCAAATATTAAAGCGACGTTTGTCCTACAACCATCAATAGCACGGGGAAGCAAATCCTCCTGAAAGGGCATAATAGGTAGAGCGGCAAATAATGCCTGATGCTCATGCATATCGGCTGTTTCAAAGAGCTGATTGATGGCATCAAACCATACTTGCTTTTGCTGAGGATAATGAAGCAGCAAATAGGTACGGGCTGTTTGCAGGACGTTCCAAAAAGAGGGTTCAAAGCCTTTGCTAAGCTTTTCTGCTTCTTGGGCCTTTTGCTCTGAAATTTGTAATAGATCTTTACTGAAATGACGTGAAGCCTGACTAAAAGCCAGAAAAAAGCCTGTCTTGGAGCCTGATTCTTTAAATTTTTCTACTTTTTGATTCAGCCAAGCAATGGATTTTTCATCGGCTTGTTGTTGCAAAAGAGTCATTAAGAATGCAGGAAAATTTTCAGTTTGGGTCATTGTCAATTGAGATTGCTCTACGCCTGTAAATAAACTCAATCAAAAATTAAATTCCATCAATTTTGGGAGGAGTGGGGGCATTTTGGATTTTTTTTATCAAAAATAAATAACTGTGAAATTTTCCATGTGACATTCAGTTTATTAGTTCAGAGAACTAATAATCCTATTTGAATACGATAATTTTTTATATTTTTACGAGGTATTTTATGAATTGGACAGCACGACTTTTAAATTTTATTATTGACTCCACAGCCTATTTTTTATTGCTTGTTGGGTCAACATTTGTTTTTGGAGCAGAAGTACTTCAAAATCAGAGATATGTATTGATACTGGTTTATTTCCTATACTATTTTGTTTGCGAGGCACTCTTTCAACAAACGGTTGGAAAAAAAATTACCGGAACCAAGGTAGTTGACTACCATCATCACAATAAGCCAAGCCTTGTTCAGATATTAATCCGAACTGTTTCCAGAATAATACCTTTCTATTTTATAAGCTACTTTATGTCTGGGAAGGGTTTACATGATCATTTTTCAAAAACAATTTTAATAAAACCTAACTAAATCCATTCTTATGAAAAAAGTTTTAAAATCCCTTAGCATTGGACTACTAGTTGTTTCTATGTCAAGTTGTGCCACAATTTTTGGTGGACCAGTTTCAGAATATCAAAGAACCAAGCCTGCGCCGGGTGAACCTCAAAGAAAAGTTCGAGTGGCTGCTTTGATCGCTGACATTGTTTTATTCTGGCCAGGAGCCATCGTAGATTTTGCCACAGGGGCAATTTATAAGCCTGAAGGAAAATAAATTTATGAGGCTGTCTCATAAATAGTTTT
>NZ_DFMT01000042.1:0-106614 GCF_002376385.1 Algoriphagus sp. UBA3586
TTTGCATGTCAACACTAATTTAATTATTCAGCCTAAGGAAGGAAGCCTAGGCTTCCTTCCTTAAACTATTAGTATTGCAATTATTACTTGAATCTGGGAAATAATAAGTTGTGATAGAAAGTTGATTTTCTAAGTTTTGGATATGGAGTGAAACCAAATCTCCAAGGCTGTCATATTCTTGAACAGTTTTTTCTCGATATCCTCCATCAGGATTATATCCGATGGTTTCCTTTTTGATTATTCGGTTTGATAAATCGTAATACCGGATGATTTTCAGACTATCGCTTAACTCGGTGCTGATTTTCAAAAATGCGATGTTAACTGAATCTTCTGGGGCTATATTGATAAAATGCCGATTTAATGGCTCGATTGATCTTGTTTGGGCCTGAACAGCAGGAGCGATTATTAATAAGCTGCTTACTAGGAGAAAAGGCTGAAAATAAATAGAAATTTTAAAAAGCATGAGTAGATTTTGAATACTAAACATCTAAGTAAAGAGGTTTTTCTCTTGAAGCAAAATCCAAGCAGTTCTTTTCCTATCGAGGATAAATCTTAATTTTGTTCCTCATTCCTAAAAACCTATACATGAAGGCAATCAACCCAACCTCCACTTCAGCCTGGAGGAGACTACTTGACTTAGCTACCAAATACAAAACACTGCAGATCCAATCTCTTTTTGAGGAAAAGGGGCGCTTTGATAGATATAGTATTTCTTTGGAAGATATCCTTGTTGATTTTTCAAAAAACCGCGTAAATGACGAAATCAGAAACGCTTTATTGGAATTAGCCAAAGAAACTGAACTTCGTCAAGCTATTGAGGCAATGTTCGGAGGGCAATCTATAAATGAAACTGAAAACAGGGCTGTTTTACACACTGCCTTAAGAAACCGTTCCAATCGGGCTGTGACTGTAGATGGCAAAGATGTTATGCCAGATGTAAATGCTGTTCTGGAAAAAGTGAAATCCTTTGCTGATAAGGTGAATCAGGGCAAATGGCTAGGCTACACAGGTAAACCCATCACAAGCTTGATAAATATAGGTATCGGAGGATCTGATTTAGGTCCTGTGATGGTTACAGAGGCTTTAAAGCCATACCAAGCCGAAAACCTTGAAATCTTTTTTGTGTCCAATGTGGATGGAACTCACATTTCCGAGACTTTGAAGAAAGTTGATCCGGAAACTACCCTATTCTTCATCGCTTCCAAAACCTTCACTACTCAGGAAACCATGACCAATGCGCATTCTGCAAGGAATTGGTTTTTGGATCATGCAAAGGATGAGTCTGCTGTTGCTAAGCATTTTGTGGCTCTATCTACCAATCTCAAAGGAGTTGAGGCCTTCGGAATTGACCCCGCCAATATGTTTGAGTTTTGGGATTGGGTAGGAGGAAGGTACTCACTGTGGTCTGCAATAGGTCTGCCTATTGCCTGCGCTATTGGATTTGAAAATTTTGAAAAGTTACTTTCCGGAGCTTATGCCATGGATGAGCATTTCCGAACATCTGATTTTGATCAAAATATCCCGGTGCTTTTAGCCTTAATAGGCATTTGGAATACCAATTTTTTGGGAGCGGCATCCGAGGCTATTTTGCCTTATGATCAATATTTACATCGCTTTGCAGCGTACTTCCAGCAAGGCAATATGGAAAGCAATGGAAAATATGTGTCAAGATCAGGTGAGAAAGTAAATTATAGCACTGGTCCAATCATTTGGGGAGAGCCAGGAACCAACGGTCAGCATGCTTTCTATCAGCTCATTCATCAAGGAACTCAGTTGATCCCTTGTGACTTCATAGCTCCGGCTATATCGCATAATCCTCTTGGAGATCACCATCCAAAACTTCTGTCTAATTTCTTTGCTCAAACAGAAGCTTTGATGAAAGGGAAGTCTTTGGAAGAGGTAAGAAGTGAAATGAATAAGGCGGGGAAATCTGTGGAGGAAATTGATAAAATTGCCCCTCATAGAGTATTCGAAGGAAATAGGCCTACCAACTCTATCTTGGTTAAGCAAATCACTCCATATACCCTCGGAATGCTGATTGCCATGTACGAGCATAAGATCTTTGTTCAGGGGGCGATTTGGAACATTTTCAGTTTTGATCAATGGGGGGTTGAGCTTGGAAAAGTGCTGGCAAATGGAATTCTTCCGGAATTACAAAATGAAGAAGAAATCAACTCTCACGATGGATCAACCAATGGATTGATCAATGCCTATAAAAAAATGAGGAGTTAAAAAGAATGGCCTCCAGATGGAGGCCATTCTTATTTTAAAATTTTGATTCCTGCAGACTCAATCCCAGGTAAATTTTCCTGACGCATATATTGTAGCAAGACAATTGATTGTGTTCCTTCCTTCAATTGGAAAGGCATGGTGTCAAACTTGGTATAAGTGCTCCCAAATCCGGTTCCCAATGGTTCGCCTGACTTGGAATCAAATAGGGGGATATTGATCAGGCGATTTTCTGTAATCTGACCGGTAGAATCCTTGGAAATTACCCTCATATAAAAGTTAGAAAAAGGGTAGTTTTCTGTAAACCGGATTCCAATGATTGGTTTTTTGTCCTGAATAGGTAAATCACCGATCACAAAACTTAAGCTATCATATTGATTCCAGCCTGAAGTTTCATTGACAGAAATGTAATCTTCATATAGCCTGTCTCCAGAGCAGGAATATAGACAGAGGGATAAACCGAGAAAACAAAGAATTCGCAAGCTATTCATTACCCGAGTTGTTGTTTGGATTTTGATTTTTTCTAGGTGGAAAGCGTCTCTTATTTTCTTTTTTTGCAGGCCCTTGTCCAGTATTAGCTCCCTGATTATCCTGCTTAGCTTGTGGGTTAGCAGGATTTGGAGCCTGATTTTGTGGATTTCTAGGCTTCTTTCTATTCTTATTTCTTCTCTTTCTATTTTCTGGATCTCCTCCATCTTGCTTAGGACCAGCCTCAGGATTTCTAGGTCCTTTGTTCCTGTTCTCCCTGTTTTCCGGAGCTGGTCTTGGACTTGCTGCCTGGGGACTATTGGAAGTTTGCTGTTCTCTGCTTCTATTTCTAGGTTTTTTCTTCTTTTTCTTCTTAGCAAATTTCTTATCCAGCAACTCTAGCTCTCTGGTAGATTGAGCTGCCAAATCTTCCAAATCAGAGGATTCATTGTGTTGCAGGTTGAAAACCTTAACACCTTTCGCATTGAGTTCCTGAATTTCCTTTACCCTTTCACAAGTAATACTGTGCCAATCGTTATCATTGTTGTAACTGAACCACATCAACTTTCTGAAAATATCTGTTTTCTGAAGTTTGGCGATTCCGGCTTCAGTTTGAAGGGGTTTTTCTACCTCGGGGATATCCTTAATGGCATCCATATAGGTATCCAGTTCATAATTTAAGCAGCATTTCAATCTTCCACATTGGCCGCTTAATTTGCCTGGATTCAAAGAGAGATTTTGATATCTGGCAGCAGAGGTACTAACATTTTTGAAGTCAACAAGCCAAGTAGAGCAACAAAGTTCTCTACCACAAACTCCAATTCCTCCCAATCTGCCTGCCTCTTGTCTCAGACTGATCTGTCTCATTTCTACTCGGATTCTGAACTCACCCGCCAGAACCTTGATCAATTCACGGAAATCTACCCGTTCATCAGCGGAATAATAAAAGGTGGCCTTAGAATTATCTGCCTGATATTCTACATCAGACATTTTCATCTTGAGCCCAAGCTCCTCAACAATTTGTCTACATCGGTATAAGGTGGGAATTTCTCGGTTTTTGGCTTCCTCCCATTTTTCAATGTCCTTCTGGTTTGCAATCCGATAAATTCTCAGGATATTATCATCATCCCGAACTTTCCTTTTTTGCATTTGAAGGCGAACCAACTCTCCTTGCAGGGATACATACCCAATATGATGTCCGCTGGGCACATCTACTACCACAGGATCTCCTGTTGTTAAGCTTAAGTAGTCTACATTTCGAAAGTATTCCTTTCTACCGCCTTTAAACTTAACCTCAACAATATCAAAATTATCAACTTGAGGAATTCCCATATGGCTTAGCCAATCAAAGGAATTCATTTTATTACAATCGCTCGTTCCGCAGGTGCCGTTGTTTTGACAGCCTCCGGTACCTCCAGTTGAGGTGGAGCAGCTACTACATCCAGACATATATCTATAAGGGCTTTCGCCCTGAATTTTTGGGTTTATTTAATCAATTTGAGAATATCCTGACCAATATCCTTACGGTGGTAGGACTTATTCCACTTGATTTGATTAACGGCGGCATAAGAGTTTTTTAGAGCCGTTTCCAAATCTTTTCCTCTTCCAGTCACAGCTAATACTCTTCCTCCTTGATTTACTAATTTGCCTTCTGAGTTGCTGGAAGTTCCCGCATGAAAAATCGTAGCCCCTTTTACTGAAGCAGGAAGAGAAATTTCAAATCCTTTTTCGTAAGAACCCGGATATCCTCCGCTTACCATCACAACGGTTGTAGCATAATCAGGAGAAATAGAAAGCTCATAATCCTTCAGGTTACCCGTTCCAATGGCCCAAAGTAACTCAAGAAAATCGCTTTCAATTCGTGGTAAAACCGCTTCGGTCTCTGGGTCACCCATCCGCACATTGTATTCAATCACATATGGATTTCCATTATTATTCATCAAGCCAATGAATAAAAACCCTTTGTAAGGAATATCTTCTGCTGCAAGACCGGCGACAGTTGGCTGAACGATCAGCTCTTCCACCTTATCCATGAAAGCTTTATCTGCGAAAACAACAGGAGTAACAGCTCCCATGCCACCGGTATTCAAACCAGTATCGCCTTCCCCAATTCTCTTGTAATCTTTTGCCTCAGGTAAGATTTTATAACTTTTGCCATCCGTGGCAACAAATACTGAAAGCTCTATTCCTGTCAGGAATTCTTCAATCACTACTTTGGAAGAGGCTTCACCGAATTTTTGATCCTGAAGCATTTCCTTCAAAGAAGCCTTAGCATCTTCTAATGTCTCACAAATCAATACACCTTTACCGGCTGCTAGACCATCGGCTTTGAGTACGATCGGAAGACTTTGCTTTTCTAAATATGCTAAACCTTCTTCCAACTGATGAACGGAGAAGGTTTCATAGGCAGCTGTAGGGATATTATTCCGCTGCATAAAGCGCTTGGAAAAATCCTTACTACCTTCTAAAGTCGCACCTAATTGGGGAGGTCCGACTACAGGAATTGTTTTGGTCTCATCGAAAGAAAGAAGATAATCTACCAAACCCTCCACTAAAGGAGCTTCTGGCCCTACTACCACCAAGTCAATCTTTTTATCAAGGATAGCAGCCTTAATTGCTTCAAAGTCTGTAACGCCTATGGAAAGGTTGATTGCTATTTCAGAAGTCCCGGCATTACCCGGTGCAACATAAAGCTGACTGCATTTTGGGCTTTGTACTATTTTCCAAGCAAAGGCATGTTCGCGACCTCCGCTACCCAATAGAAGTATATTCATTGAATTAATTCAGTTTAATTGGCATGCTCTGAGATAAACTTGATTCGATAAACACGGAGTTCGTCCTCCGCAAAATCCTCATCTTCAAGTTCGTCAAGCGCTGCCTTTATACTATCGTTTTCCGCATTCATAAAGTAATCATGAAGAATATCTTCTCTTTCCTCATCCATGATGTGATGAATGTAGTAATCGATATTTAGTTTAGTTCCGCTGTAGATGATTTGCTCTATTTCCTGAAGCAACTCACCCATACTCATATTCAAATTTTCTGCGATTTCATCCAGATCAATCTTGCGGTCGATTTGCTGGATTATTGAAATCTTCACTTTTGATCTTGTGCCTGAAGATTTGACGACAACATCTGAAGCTGTTTCTATTTCATTTTCCTCCACATAGGAAGCGATCAATTTCAGAAAAGATGACCCAAATTTAGCCACTTTTCCCATTCCTACCCCGTTGATTTGAGCTAATTCCTCTCGGGTGGTTGGATAGACCGTTGCCATTTCCTCCAAAGATGGGTCTTGGAAAATCACATAAGGAGGGAGGTTTTTCTGTCGGGCTACTTTTTTTCGCTCGGCTTTGAGTAACTCAAATAGTTTTTCATCATAAGCTACTCCACCTGAGGAAACCTCAACCTCCGGTTGTTCATTTTCCAGCTCTTTTTCGAAATCGTGATCGTTATGCAGCTGTACTGAGTAAGGCTCATCCAGAAACGCCTGGCCTTTTTTGGTCAGTTTCAGAACACCGTAATTTTCGATGTCTTTTTCCAGTAGATTCATGACCAAAGCCTGACGGAAAACAGATGTCCAAAGCTTTTCTGTTTGGTCTTGTCCTTTTGCGAAGACTTCTAATTTGTCGTGCTTATAGCTTGTGACATAATCTGTTTTTTCGCCTATCAGGACCTTTACCAAGTGCTCCAAACCAAATCGCTGATTGGTAAGCTTGGTAGTTTGTAAGGCCAGGGTTAGAAAATCCATTCCCTCGAAAGTTTCTCTAACGCGCTTACAGTTATCGCAGAAACCACAGTCTTCCTCCATGGTTTCTCCAAAGTAGTTGAGGATAAATTTTCTGCGACAAACTCCCGTTTCTGCATAGGCTGCCATCTCCTGAAGTAGGACTTTGGCATTTTCTCTTTCTGTAACGGCTTTATCTTTATTGAACTTATCCAGTTTCAGGATGTCCTCATATCGGTAAAACATGAGACAATGTCCTTCCAAACCATCTCTACCTGCACGGCCGGTTTCCTGATAATATCCCTCAAGAGACTTCGGTACATCGTAGTGGATAACGTATCGCACATCCGGTTTATCAATACCCATCCCAAAAGCGATTGTAGCTACAATTACATCTAGTTCCTCATTGAGAAAGTCATCCTGATTTTTGATTCTTACTGAAGAATCCAAACCGGCATGATAAGGAGCTGCATTGATTTGATTTACTTTTAGGAGATCAGCTATTTCCTCCACCTTTTTTCGGCTGAGACAATAAATGATACCTGATTTCCCCTTGTGGGATTTGATAAACTTGATTAGCTGTTTTTTGGACTCATTCTTTACTTTTGGCCTAACCTCATAAAATAGGTTGGTCCGGTTGAATGAGGACTTAAACAAATCCGCCTCTTCCATCTGTAAATTTCGCTGAATGTCCTGCTGAACTTTAGGTGTAGCAGTGGCAGTCAATGCGATAATTGGCAGATTAGGAGCAATCTGAGCGACAATAGATTTGATTTTTCTGTATTCCGGGCGGAAATCATGTCCCCACTCAGAAATACAATGCGCCTCATCTATTGCTACAAAACTCAGATGCGCTTCCTTCAAAAAGGCTATGTTCTCTTCTTTGGTCAGTGACTCGGGAGCCACGTAAAGAAGTTTAGTATTTTTCTTTAGTACTTCGGACTTAACCCGATTAGACTCAGACTTACTGAGCGTTGAATTCAGAAAATAGGCATTGATTCCAATTGCATTCAATTGGTCAACCTGATTTTTCATCAAGGCAATCAGAGGAGAAATGACTATCGCGGTTCCTTCCTTCACCACGGCCGGTAACTGGTAGCACAGCGATTTGCCGGCCCCAGTTGGCATGATGACAAAGGTGTTGCGCTGCTTGAGCAGGTTGTCAACTATGAGTTCCTGATTCCCTCGAAAATGACTGAATCCGAATATGTGCTTAAGATCTGCTTTTACTTTTTCTTCCACTTGAACAGGGGCTTTAAGGGTACGTAAAGCTGTAAACAGGAATGATTTATTACTTTTATACCTTTGTACAAAATTAGTGATTAACACAGGTAAAATTGAATTTAGCTAAAAATATTAAAAATACAGCGGCTAGGGTCCTGCAAAATGAATCAGAGGCTATTCTTAGGCTTGTTGATTATTTAGACGGGGATTTTGAGGCCTGTGTGGAAAGGATTCTGACAGGAAAAGGTCGCGTTGTCATCACTGGAATTGGTAAAAGCGCCATTATCGCCAATAAAATTGTAGCAACCTTAAATTCCACCGGAACTCCGGCAGTTTTCATGCATGCCGCAGATGCTATTCATGGGGATTTGGGCATGGTGCTGGAAGAAGATGTAGTCATCTGTATTTCCAAAAGTGGTAATACTCCGGAGATCAAAGTTTTGGTCCCCTTGTTGAAAAAGCTCGGCTCTGTGTTGGTCGCTTTGGTTAGCAATCCCAATAGTTATTTGGCAGATCATGCTGATTATGTGCTGAATGCTTCTATAGGAGAGGAGGCTTGTCCGCATAATCTTGCGCCGACTACGAGCACAACCGCTCATTTGGCTTTGGGAGATGCATTGGCTGTTTGTCTTTTGGAAGCCAGAGGATTCAGCTCCGATGATTTTGCAAAATATCATCCGGGAGGTTCCTTGGGTAAGCAGCTTTACCTGAGAGTTGATGACCTGCTTAGCTCGGAGCAGATTCCTAAAGTAAAAGAAGATGCAAGCCTAGCTGAAGTCATAGTAGAAATTTCTGGAAAAAGATTGGGAGCTACCGCTGTAACCGATCATCTGGATCAACTTTTAGGGATTATTACCGATGGAGATTTGAGAAGGATGCTTCAAAAAACCCTGGATATCCAAAATCTTCAGGCAAAAGATATTATGACTCGAAATCCAAAGACTATTTCAAAGGATGAATACGCCATTCGTGCCTTGAATATGATGCGTAATCATAATATTACTCAATTAGTGGCCATGGATGGGGAAAAAATCGCAGGATTTATCCATATTCATGAATTAATGAAAGAAGGTATAGTTTAACGAATTAATGCAGGAAAAACCCTACATCATCATCATGGCGGGGGGAATTGGCACCCGCTTTTGGCCTCATAGTAGAAGAAAGAGGCCGAAGCAATTTTTGGATATTCTCGGGACTGGGAGGTCACTTCTTCAAATGACCTATGATAGATTTTTGGAAGTTGCGGACAAGGATCGATTCTTCGTGATTACCTATAAAAAGTACGTCAACCTGGTAAAAGAGCAGTTGCCGGAATTGGAAGATCATCAAATCCTCAGTGAGCCGAATAGAAAAAATACAGCTACCTGCATCGCTTATGCATGCTACAAAGTAAACTCTATAGATCCAGGAGCCAGTATGATTGTAACCCCGGCTGATCATTTGATTTTGCAGGAGGGAAAATTCGTTAAAACCATTCAGAAAGCATTAAAAGCAGCGACTATTGAAGGAAGGCTTATTACAGTAGGAATTAAGCCTAACAGACCGGAAACTGGATATGGATATATCCAATATCTGGAATCCAAAAACTCTGAAGAGGCCCTGAAGGTCAAAACCTTTACGGAAAAACCTAATAGCAAACTGGCAAAGACATTTATTGAAAGTGGAGATTTCGTCTGGAACTCCGGAATTTTTGTCTGGAAATGCAGCAGTCTACTGAGTTCATTTCAAAAGCATATGCCTGACGTGGCAGAAATTTTTGACGAAGGTAAAGAGTTCTTCGGCAAGGATGCAGAACCTGATTTTGTGAGCAAGGCATACTTACAGGTGAAAAATATTTCCATTGATTACGGCCTGATGGAAAAATCCAGTGATGTCTATGTGATTTTGGGCGATTTCGGATGGTCAGATCTCGGGTCCTGGTACAGCCTACATGAGTTGAGAGATAAGGATGAGCACAACAATGTGGTGGAGGCCAATGCTATGTTGTATGACACTGAAAACAGCTTTATCAAAGTGGACAGTGAAAAATTGGTTGTAGTGGAAGGACTCAAAAATTACCTAATCAATGAAACAGAGAATGTTCTTTTGATTTGTCCTTTGGATGGGGAGAAGAAGTTTAGGGACTTTGTTTCCAATGCCCGGAAAAAAGGAGAGGACTTCATTTGAAGTCCTCTTTTTTTTATGCTTTTCTCTGTCTTATTGCTTCGTAAATTGCTACACCGGCAGATACTGAGACATTTAAACTTTCAATGTTTCCTGCCATAGGGATTTTGACTTTGTCATCTACAATTCCGAAAATTTCCTGAGAGATTCCATCTTCTTCTGAACCCATTACCATAGCTACAGGGCTTGAAAAATCTGCTTCATACATGGATTTTTCGGTCTTTTCGGTGATGGCGATGAGACTTAAGCCCATTTTTTGTAAATCCCTGCAGGTGTAAAATAGATTTCTTACCCTCACTACGGGAAGGAAGTTTAAAGCTCCAGCAGATGTTTTGATGGCATCTGAGTTGATCTGCGCACTTCCCTTTTCAGGGATAACTATTGCATCTACTCCCGCACATTCTGCTGTTCTGGCGATGGCTCCGAAGTTTCTCACATCAGTGATATGATCCAAGACCAAAATCAGGGGAGACTTTCCAACTGCATAGCAATTGTCAATCACATGGTCCAAAGAAGCATACGCGATGGCAGAGGTTTGTGCTATGACTCCCTGATGATTTTTGCGGGTGATGCGGTTCAATTTAGCTTCAGGAACCCTCACCACAGGTAGGCCTGAGCCTTTGCATAGCTGAAGTAATTCCTTGATCAGGTCATTGTTCAGTTCCTTCTGAACCAATACCTTATCCAGTTCTTTGCCAGCATGGATAGCCTCCATGACTGCACGTGTTCCAAAAATAAAATCTTTGTCTTGAGCTCCTTTTTCTATTAGAAAGCCATCTTTCCGCTTCTCCATTGGGATATGTTTTTAAACCAGATCGGCTGATAGGCCCTGGATCGGTTTAAGGTGTAATAATGTGGGTTGAGAATATTTTTTACGCGGGCAAAGGTAAATCTAATTTTCGAACTCTCGTCCAATCCTTGATAGCTCCACACTTCACGGTCTAGATAAAAGTTGACTTCTTGCGGTGGCCCCATGACTATATACACCATCCCTTTGTCTGTTTTCCAACCTTCTTTGAAGTCTGTGAACAAAATATTGGCAAACTCAACTTGTCTAAAATACTCCCGAATGAGTTCTTTGGCGATCTCTGGGTTTCGGGTCAAATTCAACCAATATTGATCCAGGGCTCTTTTCTTATCCTCCGCTATCAGTAGGGATTCATGCTCTCTTCTAGTAGAAATATATGTCACCATGTCCACCATTTCATCCCAATCTTTCACTTTAGGATAAGCATCATGGGTAGTTCGGATCAAAAGCCCAGTGGACTTACTCGTATCCTGCTGGAAAAAGTAATATCCCTTTTCATCAAGTTCATGAGGAACATTGGATAGAAAATCCCCTTTGTCTTTGACTTCTAATTCCCTTGGAACCGGTGCCGGTTTGGTTTCCATGGGAGGATAAGGTATTTCAAAATCCATAGGATAAAAGAAATTATGGATGCTAGGCCCTGCTAAGCTTTTAAATAACAACGCTTCACCAGCGGGTAGATAGTTTTGATCAAAAGGAACTCCATTTGCATAATATGCGCCAAAACTGGGATGATCAAAAACAAATGGGCTTTTGAGATCTATATGATAATTATATTCATCTCCCTGCCGGGTGTCTAAGGCGGTGAAAAGCAAAATGGCCTGTTCTTGACTCTCAGGAATCTGAATTTCTTTCTCAAATACCCAATGCCTGTCGGTGTCATATTTCAAATCTTCAGCAATCAGGATATTTACTTCCTCAGGTTTGATTGCTGTTTGATAGCCATCAGCCAAGGCATATGAAAAGCTGTAAGTGTTAAAATTCGGCTGATCTTCGATTTTCTCTACTACCAGCTGAGCCAAAAAAGTGGAGGAACTCTTTTTTTGAGGGATGATTTTCAAAGCCAACCTAGAATATCTGGAATATCGAAGCGCTTGATTATAATCAGCTAATCTTTTCTGGGAAAATGAGGGTATGGCACAAAGAAATGCCAGCGCGAAAAAAATTGAAAGTTGAATGGTCTTTTGCTTCATCGGGTGTTATCTCTGGTTTTAAAAATTAACCTTACTTTTGCCAAAATAGTAAAATTTTACATGGCTACCTATACAACGGAAATCGCCTCGGACAAGTTGGTTAGCGATAATCCTATTCACCAACGATTATTGAAGGCATACATTGCAGCAAAACCCTGGATCAGTGGAAATCTCCTAGAAATAGGCTGTGGAGAGGGCAGAGGGGTAGAGACTTTATTGCCTTTGGCGGACAGTTATGTAGGCTTGGACAAGATAGGTGAAGTGATCGCAGACTTGCAAAAGAAATTTCCGGGGGTTGATTTTAGGCAGGCAGTAATTCCCCCTTTCCAAGGTTTTGAGGATGAGTCCTTTGATACGATTGTAAGCTTTCAGGTGATAGAGCATATCCAGAATGACCGATTGTTTTTGCAGGAAATCTACCGAATGCTAAAGTCTGGAGGTAAAGCCATTATTTCAACTCCAAATAATACCCATACACTTTCCAGAAATCCATGGCATATCAGAGAATATGTGCCTCAACAATTGATTGATTTAAGTGCTGGAATATTTGATAAAGTGGAGGCAAAAGGAATTGGTGGCAATGAGAAAGTTTGGACCTATCACGAAGCCAACCGTCAATCTGTACAGAAAATCATGCGTTTTGATATTTTTGACCTTCAATACAAATTACCTGCATGGATACTCCGAATGCCTTATGAAATCCTCAATAGGATGAATCGGAACAAATTGCATCAACAACAAGGTGATTCAGTAGTGCAAATCACTCATGAGGATTATCCTCTGGTAGATGATCCTAAAAAAGGGTTAGATCTCTTCTATATTTTATGGAAAAAATAAAAATGGCCGGGTTTTTCAAGATCCCGGCCATTTTTTTTTAATCTCTTCGCTGCAGTCTGCTAGGACCACGACTTTCGGTTCCCAACAAAGAGTTAAGTCTTAAACTCAATTCCTGAGCTTTTTCCTGATAGCCTCTTTCCTCCAATAAAGGAATAAAGTACTTGACCATCTCAATAGATATCATCATCTCTCTATCGTAATCTCTATTTTCCGCAGTGTAATATTCTATCATGTCCAGAGATCGGTTGGAGATCTTATCGATAATATCCAGAGCTTTCTCTTCTTCTCCTACTTCAAAGAACAAAGGAACAGACTGCCCACTGGACAGATCATAAGGAATAGCTTCATTTGGCATGACTTCCAAACCATAATTCAAAAGATTAGCAGCTTTTTCCATATCATCCTGATCCAATAAGGCCATGACAATACCGTTGATGGCACTTCTATGGTTGGAGGCAAATCTTCTGTACTCTTCATCCAAATAAGCATCTGGATTATTCATGCCACGGAAGGCAAATTCGTTCATGTAATTTTCATAAGCCAAATCAGCGTTGACCAATTCCTCTCTTACATAGCCAGGCTTGCGTATAGGCAGTAGACGATAGGTCAAACCTTCCATCACCACATGCTCTTCCAAGTTAACTCCAATTGTTGCCAAAGAGGTATTGTTGAAATAAATCGGGCGTTCCCAATTATTGGTAACTATCAGATCAATCAACATCATGGTTCCTTTGGTCACATAGTTTCCTTTGACCTGAAGATTAATCTGCGGAGCGAATAAAGGTTCGAATTGCTCTGGAATGATATCCTTGCTGAATACCTTTGCGCTATCTACTTCTAAAATTAAATTTCTGGATGGAACCATGTTGACTTGGCTTTTTCCTCCTGTCTTCATTTTCAGAAGGTCAGAACCTGAGTTCAACAATTTGAGATATTCTCTGGCACTGATAGCATCCAGTCCATCTCTTTCCATGACAAATAGCACATCATTGGTTCCTTTTTGGTATCGCTCTGGAGCGAGAGAGAAAGGAAGCGCCTCGGACTCATTCACTGGACGGTTCATTTGGTCCACATACCAATCCGTATCGAAGTAACTCAATACGATAACTCTGACATCAGTTCTGAATCCTTCTACTTCCTGCACATACCAAAGCGGGAAGGTGTCATTATCTCCCCCAGTAAATAAAATCGCGTTTGGAGCGCAGGAAGCCAAGAAGTTTCTTGCTGCATCCACAGAGAAATAGCGTCCTTGTCGGTTATGGTCATCCCAGTTTTCTACAGCCATTAAGCCCGCAACCGGGAGGGTAATCAATGTTGCGATTATTCCGGCAGTTGCCAGGTTTTTGGTGAATTTACCGATTCCATGAGCAATGGCTAAAACTCCCATTCCCGCCCAAATGGCAAAAGCATAAAAGCTACCCACATAGATATAATCTCTTTCACGAGGCTCAACTGGTGGGGAATTCAGGTAGAGTACCAATACTACCCCCATCATCAGGAATAGCATAAGGTTGACATAGAAGGATTTAGGATCAGCTTTAGCTTGGAAAAATAATCCTATGATTCCCAGTAAGAGCGGGAGCATCAAGTAATTATTATGTGCTTTGTTTTCTGTGATGTATTCCGGGAATTTATCAGAAAATGCATCAGTGATTCCAATCCAAGGAGCATCCGTAAAGTCACTTTCTCTTCCGGAAAAATTCCACATGAAATAACGGAAATACATATGTCCCAGCTGATGGCTGAGCATAAAGTAAATATTGTCTCCGAATGTAGGTTGTTGCCCTTCTCTAAGCCCAAGTTTTTGTCTATAAATTCTTTTGTGGTTTTCCTGTGTAGAGTAAATCCTAGGCAGAATGGTTGTCTTTTCAGGGTTATAAGTGTTTTTCAACTCATAATCAGCAATCTCATATTTGTCTTTGCCTTTTCTGTATACTGGAGCTCCTTCTTCCTGATCGATTAGCTCAGCAGTAAAATATTGTCCGTGAATCAAAGGTCTATAGCCGTATTGCTCTCGCTTGAGGTAAGAAACGTAGCTAATAATATCTTTTGGAGCATTTTCATTAATCACTGGATCCTGATTAGCCCGGATTACAATCAAAGCATAGGAACTATAGCCAATGAGGATAAATATCAATGATAGCAAAATGGTATTTAACCCTGCTAGAGCCTTGTTTCGAGAGTATCGATAAGCCACAAAAAGGATAGCGAAGAAGGCTAAGGAAAAGAAAATGATTCCTGAACCGAAAGGAAGGCCTAGGCTATTGACAAAAAAGATCTCCGTGGAACCTGCCAAGCTAGGAAGCCCGGGTATGATAAAATTATTGATTACTACCAATGCTACACCGCCGAAAAAGAATGCGATGGCAGCCCCTTTCAAGTTGGGCTTTTCGTACTTTTTGAAATAGTAAATCAATGCCAAAGCCGGTAGTGTCACCAAGTTAAGCAAGTGGACCCCGATTGAAAGACCCACTAGATAGGCGATCAAAATCATCCATTTGTTCTCCTCACGAGGATCTTTGACCACATCCCACTTCAATACAGCCCAAATTACAATCGCCGTGAAAAAGGATGACATGGCATAAACTTCTGCTTCTACCGCTGAAAACCAGAAACTGTCCGAAAATGTGTAAATGAGTGACCCTACGATGCCTGCACCCATCAAGCTGATGGTTTCCCCTTTAGACTCTTGACCTTCCTGTATTTTGAAAAGTTTTCTTCCAAATAGCGTAATAGACCAAAACAAGAATAAAATGGTGAAACCTGAGAATACAGCACTTCCCACATTCATCCAGTAAGCAATTTCCAGTTCGTTACCGAATGCCAGAAAGCTGAACATTCTATAAACCAGAAGGAAAAAAGGAGCTCCTGGAGGATGGGGAACCTGAAGCTTGTAGGATACAGCTATAAATTCTCCCGGATCCCAAAAACTTGCCGTCTCCTCGACGGTCAACACGTAAACCAAAGTGGCTACCAAAAAAACCACCCAGCCGGTGACATTATTGATTTGCTTGAAATTGAGCATTAATAAGGTAATTTTGACGGACGAAAATATAAAATTTATTCCCAAGTCAGGGTTTTTTAGCACTTTTTAAAAGTCTGACCTGTTTCTTCTAAGTGATAAACATTACCGACTTTGACAAAGCGGTCATTTTATCTTTGTTTAGAAATTTAAAATAGCGCTGATATGACTAGCAAACCAAAGACATTTCAGGAATTAATCAATGGAGAAACTCCTGTTTTGGTGGATTTTTTCGCTACTTGGTGTGGTCCTTGTAAAATGATGCAACCCATCTTAGAAGATACAGCCAAGCAAGTGGGAGAAAAAGTGAAAATAATCAAAGTAGATGTGGACAAAAATCCTCTTGCAGCCAGTTCTTATCAGGTAAGAGGTGTTCCCACTTTGATCCTATTCCAAAAAGGCCAAATCCTTTGGAGGGAATCCGGAGTAGTTCCTGCTCACCAATTGACTCAAATTATTGAAAAAAATGTCACAAAAACTGCCTAAGCCAGTGTGACAAAAGTCATTTTATACCCATGATTGGATCTCTAATTTTGATCCATCATTTTAAAAAAGAACAAAAATAAAATTATGAAAATAGAACAGATTTATACCGGATGTCTAGCCCAAGGGGCTTACTATATCGAATCTGATGGTGAAGCAGCTGTGATAGATCCATTGAGAGAAGTTCAGCCCTACATCGAAAAAGCCGAGCGCAGAAATGCTAAAATCAAATATGTTTTCGAAACACACTTTCATGCTGATTTTGTGTCGGGACATAAAGATTTAGCTGCTAAAACAGGAGCGAAAATCGTCTATGGTCCAACGCCTATGAAAATGGGTTTTGAGGCTATTATTGCGGAAGACAATCAGGAATTTCAGATTGGGAAGGCAAAAATTAAAGTTATTCATACTCCGGGTCATACATTGGAGTCCTCCTGCTATTTACTATTCAACGAGGAAGGTAAGCCGGAGGCTATTTTTACCGGGGATACCTTGTTTATCGGTGATGTAGGAAGACCAGATCTCGCCCAAAAGGTTGTGGAGGATTTAACTCAGGAAAAGTTGGCAGGACACCTTTATGAATCTTTGAGAAATAAAATCATGCCACTACCGGATGATTTGATTGTTTATCCCGCTCATGGGGCAGGATCTGCTTGTGGCAAGAATATGAGTAAAGAAACATCTGATACCTTGGGAAATCAAAAGAAGACCAATTATGCGCTTCAAGAAATGACCAAAGAGGAATTTATCAAAGAGGTTATTACTGGTTTGACTCCGCCTCCTGCCTATTTCCCTCAAAATGTGATGTTGAATATACAGGGATACGATAGTATTGATGAGGTGTTGGAAAGAGGTATTAAGCCACTTTCTCCAGAGGAGTTTGAGACAGTGGCAAATGAGACAGGAGCATTGATTTTGGATACAAGAGCTCCACAGGTGTTTAACAAAGGATTTATCCCCAATTCCATTAATATTGGAATAGATGGTTCATTTGCTGTATGGGTTGGTGCCATGATTCCTGATGTGAAACAGGAGATTCTGGTAGTTGCGGAAGAGGGCAGAGAAGAAGAAGTAATCACTAGACTGGCAAGAGTAGGCTATGATTATTCTTTAGGATACTTAAATGGCGGATTTGCCAGCTGGAAAAAATCCGGTAAAGAAATAGATAGCATCACTTCCATCAGCGCAGCTGAATTGGCAAAAATCCAAGAAGCTGACCCTAATGTACCTATTCTGGATGTGAGAAAGAATTCCGAATTCCTTTCAGAGCATATCAAAGGTGCTGAAAATACTCCTTTAGATTATATCAATGAGAGCATGTTGAAAGTAGATAAGAATAAAACCTATTATGTACACTGCGCAGGAGGTTATAGATCTATGGTATTCAACTCTATTTTGAGAGCCAGAGGCTATGATAATCTGATTGATGTGGATGGTGGTTTTAAAGCTATCAAGGAATCAGGAAAATTTGAAGTATCAGACTATGTTTGCCCAACTACCTTGTTGTAAACCAGTCTTTCTTCCAAAGAAAATGGCAAGCCTTCGAGCTTGCCATTTTTCATTTAAAGGAAACCCATGTGATCAAAGTCACTGATATATGTTGAGGATACTTAGCAAATTTGTACTGGTTTTATTCTTGGGTCTTCACGCATTTGAGTTAAAGGCTCAACATGAAATCCCATCGGTTGAAACTGAAAAAACAGATCAAAAGCTATTTGGGCAAATCCTGAAGAGTGGCTCTTTTGAATTTCATTTGAGGTCTTTTTACATGACCACAATCAATCAAGGGGCATTGACAGACTATTCAACCTGGGGTACTGGAGCTGGGCTGGGTTATTTCTCGCCTCGATGGAAAGGATTTGGAATTGGATTTAGCGGGTTTTTCGTCTTTAGACATTTCGAAAATAATATCATTGCCAAAGACCCCTTAACAGGAAAGTCAAATCGATATGAACTGCTCCTCTATGATGTGCACCATCCAGAAAACCACAAGGATATGGATAGATTGGAAGAGTTCTACCTTTCTTTCGAAAAAGAAAATATCTCTGCATGGTTTGGAAGACATCACTTTGAAAGTCCATTATTAAATGCTTCAGATAATAGAATGAGACCCAATTTGTTCAGTGGGCTTTCAGTGGATTGGAAAGTAAATAATTGGAAAGTCAGTGGAGCTTGGTTCTCTCATGTGATATCGAGAGGATCTTTGGAATGGCTGCCAGTAGAAGAGTCCTTTGGATTTTTCGATTCAGGTAGGCATCCATTGGAGTCTGTGAAAGAGTATGACCAAGAGGTGGATTCAAAAGGAATTGGTGTTTTGGGGGTTGAATATGAGGGAAGAACCTGGTCCTTAGAGTCTTGGAATTATCTTTCTGAGAATGTGTTTGGGCTCACTATGTTACAATTGAATGGAAAATCCCCTTCTCATCATGGATGGAACTGGATTTGGGGTGTTCAAGCCTTTTATCAGGAAGCGATCAATGATGGGGGGAACCCTGATCCCGATCTTACATACATATTGCCAAATGAAAATTCTTCAGGATTTGGGGCGAGAGCGGGAATGAATTGGCCAAATACAAGTGTTTCCATTAATTATCTGGGAATCTCTAATTCTGGAAGATTTCTTTTCCCTAGAGAATGGGGAAGGGAACAATTCTTTGTTACGCTTCAAAGAGAAAGATTTGAAGGTCTGGGAGGTGCAAATGCAGTAATGTTACAGCTTGATCAGGAAGTGGTGAAAGATAAATTTAAAATGAGCTTTGGGGCATCACATGTCAAAACTCCCGAGATTGACAACCTTGCTTTAAACAAATATGGAATCCCAAATTACATCCATTTCACAGGCTTATTGGACTATAAGTTTGACGGCTTCTTTCAAGGTTTGGACTTACAGTTTCTAGTTGCTTTGAAGAAGGAAAATTCTGAAAAGGAAATCCCCTTAGAATATGTGATCAATCGGATTAATATGGCGAATTTGAACTTGATTTTGGATTATAGGTTTTAATAAAAAATAGATAAAATGAATGAATTTATAGAATGGGTTTCACAACCTTGGCCTTGGTACGTGGCAGGTCCTTTAATCGGATTGACAGTGCCCGCCTTACTTATTTTGGGGAATAAAACCTTTGGGATTTCTTCCTCCTTGCGTCACGTCTGCGCAATGTGTGTGCCTGCGGGAATTCCCTTCTTTACCTACAATTGGAAGAAAGAAATCTGGAATTTACTCTTTGTGATTGGGATATTAATAGGAGGCTTTGTAGCCACTTCTTATTTATCCAATCCGGAAATCATCAAAATCTCTGAAGCTACACAGTCAGACTTGGCTGCTTTGGGTATTACAGATTATTCCAGCCTCTTGCCTGTGGAGATCTTTTCTTGGGAGAATCTCTTTACGGCCAAAGGCTTGGTGTTCTTTGTTATCGGAGGGTTTCTAGTAGGTTTTGGAACTCGCTATGCGGGTGGATGCACCTCCGGACATGCAATTATGGGAATCAGTTCCCTGCAATGGCCTTCATTGGTAGCTACTATTTTCTTTATGATTGGTGGATTTTTAATGACTCATTTGTTACTGGAGCCATTGATGAAAATTGTAGGATTTTAATTGAAAAAAGACATGAAATGCCATGAGGAAAAATCTCACACAACTTGTCCCGTCCGCCGCGGCGGATAGGGAGGGGGATGCCCCGATAAATCGGGGTAGGGCATTCCATCTTACCTTTAAAAAACAAAAAATAAACAGATGAAATCGAGCACGAGGGAAAACCTCACACACAGGCATGCCCCGATGTATCGGGGAACCGGTGCGACCTGCCTGCAGCAGGCAGGGATTCCATCTGGCCACTGAAAAACTAATTATAAACAGATGAAAGTTATAGATAAGAAAACTGTAGTAGAGGATCCCAATTGTGTAGCACCAAATCTACGAGAGGATCATGATAAGGGGTTAGAATTACTGAAATATGTGATTTTAGGAGTGTTATTTGGGATTGTTTTTGTCAAGGCTGAAATCATTTCTTGGTTTAGAATTCAGGAAATGTTTAGGCTTCAGTCCTTTCATATGTATGGAGTGATTGGCTCAGCGATTGTTACTGGAATCATATCTATCCAGCTTATCAAGCGATTTGGGATCAAAACCATTCATGGAGAAAAAATCAATATTCCAACCAAGGAGTTTAGAAAAGGGCAAATTATCGGAGGTTTTATCTTCGGTTTAGGCTGGGCTATTACAGGAGCATGTCCAGGGCCTTTATTCGCACAGATTGGTAGTGGATTTACAGTAGTAGGTATTACCCTTATTTCTGCAATTGCAGGAACTTGGGTTTATGGAAAGTTTGCTGATAAGCTACCTAACTAAGCCCTATATAAATATTAAAAGCCGTGGGAACTGATGTCTCCACGGCTTTTTTATGTCCTATAAATTTCAAATAGTTCTCTCTATAAGACCTTTAATAACTTTATGTTTTAGACTAATATATTTCTGATAGCCGGCGAAATTTTCAATCGAATACTTTTTTAATAATAAACCGAATCATCAATATTATACAGGCTAGGATCGATCCCACTATTACAAATTCCATACAACAGATTTTCACTTTAAACCAAGCAAGTCCTAAATAGTTTTTCCGCTTCTAGGGTTTCCACAAGTTTATTTCTTTGAAACTTCTTTACTTTGGGATGCCTATTCAACTTATTTCAACTCATGAACCCATTGGTTAAACGTAGAATCGCCCTGGGAAGCCTTTTCTTTTTTATAGGGCTTTGCTTTGCTAGTTGGGCGGCAAGGATTCCCGACATCCAAGCAAAATTTGATCTTTCTGAAGGACAGTTAGGGACTTTGTTGTTGTTTTTGCCCATAGGTTCCATTTTGGGATTACCCATTGCTGGATGGTCAGTCCATGAGTTTGGAAGCAGAAGAGTGATTTTAACCGGAAGTTTTATTTACGCTATTTCTCTTCCATTAATAGGATTAAGTCCCACCACTTGGATTTTAGTAATTGTTTTGATTCTGTTTGGTCTAATGGGAAATATCATGAATATAGCTTTGAATACTCAGGCTTTAGACTTGGAAGATCAGATGGGAAAAAGTATCCTGGCTTCTTTTCATGGACTTTGGAGCTTGGCTGGATTTACCGGTGCAGGAATTGGAGCTGCCATGATATTTCTTGATTTCAATCCTACTCAACATTACCTGCTGGTAATGATTCTATCATTTGTCATCATTTTCTTGGCTCATAGTTATGTGGTCAAAGAGAAAAAACGGGATGATTCAGGCGGATTAGTTTTAAAAAAGCCAGATAACCTATTATTAAGAATTGGCTTGATAGCCTTCCTCGGAATGATGACTGAGGGCTGTATGTTTGACTGGAGTGGAGTTTATTTCAAAAAAGTACTGGTTGCGAATCCGAGTTTGGTGAGCTTGGGATATGTGGCTTTTATGGGGACTATGGCATCTGGTAGATTTATTTCAGATAGGCTGGTTCAACGCTTTGGAAAGGTGCCTGTAATTAGAGTTAGTGGCTTGTTGATATTTCTAGGTTTACTACTTTCCGTCTTGATCCCGACATTGCCTTTTGCTACGCTTGGATTCTTTATAGTTGGATTCGGAGTTTCCTCTATCATTCCTGTTTCCTATAGCATAGCAGGAAGGTCCAAGCAGTTTGCTCCCAGTGTCGCTTTGGCCTTGGTTTCTACGATTTCGTTTTTCGGATTTTTGATAGGGCCTCCAATGATTGGATTTATTGCGGATTTATTCAGCCTGAAAATCTCATTTGCTCTCATAGCAATGAATGGATTAGGAATCGCGCTCTTGGCATCCATTAGAAAAGAGGTTTTTTACCCTTCTCAAGTAAACTAGACGTTATGAGTTACCCCGAGAATTTCCAATTCAGAAAGATATTTGAAATCAACTCCTTCATGGTCAGCCCCAATGGTACGCTTCGTGTTAAATCCTTGGCAGACTTACTTCAGGAGATTGCTTGGAAGCACGCTGATTCTGAAGATTTTGGCAGGAATCTCATGGAGAGTCAGCAAATGTGGGCCTTATCCAGGTTTGAATTTAAAATTTTCAAGCTTCCTAAGTGGGGAGATGAAATTGAAGTATTCACAGGTGGAAGAGGGGTTGAAAAGTTTTTTGCCTTTCGGGAATTCTTAGTAAGAGATAAATCCGGGAATATTTTGGTTCGAGCTATGAGTTCCTGGCTGCTTTTAGATCTGCGAACCAAAAGGATACAAAGGCCCGATCAGGTTTTGCCAGCTCAAGTATTTGATCCGCAGTTAAAGCCGGATTGGCAGCCTCCAAAAATACTAGTGGAAGGAGAGGAGATTTTCTCTTGCTCTCTTCAGGTAAAGCACTCTGATTTAGACTTATACAACCATGTGAATAATACCAGCTATATCCGTTGGGTGGAGGATTGTTGTCTGGAATTAGGGATGCAAATTATCGAGGAGCTTAGCATCAATTATCAATCGGAGTGTAAACTTGGGGATCAGTTGAATCTCATGGTTTACGAATTTTCAGGAGAGTTTTTATTGAAAGCCGTACTAGAAGATAAAGTCTGTTTCACAGCGAAGTGTAAGGGAAAGAGAAAATGAGAGGTGTTTTTCAATTCCTTTGCTTAACTTGATTTAGATGTGATGCAAGTCACAGGAATTCAGTGTATAAATCCTGCATTTTTGTAAAGAATCAAGCATCTTATGAATCAGTTAGGAAAACCTTTTTTACAAATCATTTCTCTGTTGTTAGGCTTATTGGCATTGGCTACTGCTTTAGTAGCAATGGTTGGAGGTGTTGTTTTAATTTCTTCAGCAGGAATTCAACTGCCATCTCTGAAAAACTCAAATCCTGAAACTTCCTTGCAGACTGAAGTTGCTGAAGTCAAACCCAAGTATTTAGAAGATCCAGCAGGAATGTGGATGGCTCCTGATTGGTCTAAAGTAGAATTAGAGCCAAATGCTGAAGAAATCAAGTACGGCAGGGATTTGATCGCAAATACTGCTGAGTATTTAGGGCCAAACGGGAAGGTGAGAAAAATGTCCAATGGACTCAATTGTCAAAACTGCCACCTACAGGCAGGAACGGTTCCCTTAGGAAATAACTATTCAGCCGTGGCATCTACTTATCCAAAAGTCAGATCACGCTCCGGAAAATCAGAGGATATTCCCAAGAGGATCAATGATTGTTTTGAGCGCAGTTTGAATGGAGGCACATTGGAATCAGACTCCAAGGAAATGATTGCTATGGTAGCATATATGAATTGGGTAGGGAAGGATGTTCCAAAAGGAGAGAAGCCCAAAGGGGTAGGTTTGTATGAGGTTCCTTTGTTGGATAGAGCAGCAGATCCGGAAAAAGGGAAAAGTATTTACATCAATCAATGTCAAAGCTGCCATGGTCCAGAGGGTCAAGGTTTGGCAAAGCAAGATGGCAGTGGATATATCTATCCTCCTTTATGGGGTTCGAATAGCTACAATCAGGGAGCAGGATTATTTCGACTCTCTAGGTTTGCGGGTTATGTCAGAGCCAATATGCCCTTGGGAGCAACTTTTGAAAACCCGCTTATATCAGATGAAGAAGCCTGGGATGTGGCAGCCTATGTCAATAGCATGGAAAGGCCATCCAAAGATTTAAGTCAAGATTGGCCTGATATTTCCAAAAAACCGATGGATCATCCATTTGGGCCATATAGTGACAGTTTCCCTGAAGTGCAACATAAATTTGGTCCGTTCAAACCTATCACTGAAGCAAAGTCCAAGTCGGAATGAAACTGACCACATTGGTTTTATTTTGGATTCTTCCATTAGGACTGAATGCCCAAGGTTCTGCCCAAAAGCTGAGTTTTCAGCCAACTATTCATGCTCGAAGTTTTTGGATGAGTACTTCTTACCAAAAAGACTTTAAAGATGATTTTGCATGGGGTAATTCTCTGAGTCTGGGCATAAAGTCCAATTATCTTCAAAAATGGTATTTCCGAGCATCTATCAGAGGTTTTTTGAATACATGGAGCTCGGATATATATGCCAATGATCCCTTGACCAATAGAGATAACCGATATGAAACTGGATTATTTGATCTATTAAATAGGGGAGATAAAGCCTTTTTATCTTTTGAAAATCTATCCTTAGCTTATAAGTCTACCAAATGGGAGATTGAAATTGGAAGGATGGGAGTCAATACTCCATGGATCAACCCTCAAGATGGTCGATTGGCACCTACTCTGATAGAAGGTTTAAGGCTTGGTTTCAATCCAAGTTCCGATTGGAAAGTTTCTGGCTGGTTTATTCATAGATTGAGAGTTCGTGGAACTAAGGACTGGTTAAGGCCGGGAGAAACTGTCGGTATTTTCCCAGTTGCCCGAGATGTGAATGGTCTTCCGTCTCAATATTTCAATAACACGGAGAGCCGGTCTATACTCATCTCAGAGGTAGAAAAAGAATCCGAATGGGGTACTTTTAATTTTTCGAATACCTGGGCTGCTCATTTATTCTCTACTTATTGGTTCCAATGGGAAAGGGATTGGAATCGAGAGGAAAAGACTTCCTTTTTTTTCACTGGCTTACAGCTAGGTTTCCAACATGGAATCCGAAATGGGGGGAATGATAATCCCTTATTGGCATTCAAAGATCCTTCTGACCAAAATTGGGTAGTTTCTACGAGAGTTGGATGGAAGAATTCCAAAGTAGAAGCACATTTGAATACAAGCATCCTGAGAGGTAAAGGGAGGTGGCTTAGTCCAAGAGAGTGGGGGAAGGATGCCTGGTATACATTTATACCCAGAGAAAGAAATGAAGGCTATGAGAGTTTGGAGGCATTGACAGCTTATTTTTCATTTCAATATCGAAGAAATATCCAACTATTTGGCCATATGGGCTTTCACTGGCTTCCAGATATTGGTGATCCATTAGCTAATAAATACGCTTTTCCTTCCTATAGGCAAGTGAACTTGGGAGTCAAATTCCATCCTAAAAATTACCAAAAATTGGATTTTCAGGTATTGGTCATGAATAAAGAAGCTTTGGGGTCACAAAACCTCAGCCCTACCCAACGCTATAATAAGGTTGAAATGATTCACCTAAATATCATAGCAAATTGGAGTTTAAACTGAATTAAGGTCTGTTCCGGTCAAAAAAACTGAATATCAATATTTTGGATGAATCTACCCAATTGGATGTTTTTCTAATAAATTAGGAAATACCGAAACTTCTCCTCACCTTTGATGCGGATTCAAAAAAGGGACAAGCCCTTTAGAATTCAAAAAAATAATTTAGCGTTGATATTCAACCTGCTTAAGTAGCAAATTTCAGAGTTCCTCCCTTGCAAAGGTTTTAATTCTCTTCTTTCTACTTTTTTAATGGACGGTCATAGGACCGATAAATTAAAACCTGCAGCGAAATTCCCCCGGGAACAACTTTACCTTCTTAATTAACAGTTTATTAAAACAGTAAGATTCTCAGAGTCAGTTTTATCTGAATTCTCCAAAACCCTTCGAAAAAGAGTTTATAACCATTTTGAAACTACCCAGCAGTCCAAATACGGAAATGCTGAGATGGTATTTAAAACCGTTTTTTTACTCTCTCTCTACATTGTGCCCATCGCATTAGTGATTTTGGGCATTGCTCAAACCACCTTTCAACTTTACGCTTGCTTTGTTTTAGCAGGATTAGGGATGGCAGGTGTAGGAATGGGAGTGATGCATGATGCCAATCATGGTTCTTATTCCAAAAACCCTACTGTCAATAAATGGGTAGGTTATACTTTAAACTTGGTAGGAGCTAGCTCCACAGTTTGGAAAATCCAGCATAATGTTTTGCATCATAGCTTTACCAATATTGACGAGCATGATGACGACATTAATGCACCCTTTTTCCTAAGGTTTTCTCCAAGCGCGAAGAAAAATTTCCTGCATAAATTCCAGCATTTGTATGCTTGGATCTTTTATTCTCTTTCCACCATATCTTGGGTTACCGCCAAAGATTTCATTAGACTGACTCGTTATCACAAAATGGGATTGGTTAAGGGAGAGAATGCGTATAGAAACAATATATTCAAATTGATCGCCTGGAAATTGGGCTATTTCATTGTAGCCTTGGGATTACCCTTGCTATTTGCTCCGTTCTCTGCAGGTCAAATCATATTAGCATACATCGTAATGCACGCTGTAACAGGTTTTGTAATTACCATGGTATTTCAAACTGCTCACATTGTGCCTGAAGTTGAATTCCCTCTTCCTAATAGTGAAGGAATCGTGGAAGGTGAGCGTATGCTACATCAATTGGCTACTACCTGTAATTTCGCCCCAAATTCCAGAGTTTTGGAATGGTTTATAGGTGGACTCAATTATCAAGTCGAACATCATTTATTCCCTGATATCTGCCATGTGCATTATCGGGATATTTCAAAAATTGTAAAAGCAACGGCTGAGGAATACCAGATTCCTTACTATTCAAAGCCTAATTTTTTTGGGGCAGTATATGATCATTTTAGAATGCTTTATCTCTTGGGGAATAGCCCTGAGTTAGAGCCAGTAAAAGCCTAACATTATGAATCCGAATAACAGACCAAAACCAAATAGGGACAAGAGCAGAAATGCACGTCCCGTCGGTAGAACATCGCCTAAACAAGGCAAGCAGGCCAAAGTGTCCAAATTGGATCCAAGGCTATTGGTGAAGACAGCTTCACCGAGCAGTAAAACAGATTTTAAATCTGAAACCACTTTCTCTGATCTACCTATCGGTGCTCAGTTGAAGAAAAACCTGACCTTGAAAGGGTATACAACCTTGACAAAAATTCAGGATCAGTCTCTACTTCCACTTTTGGAAAAAAGAGATTTGATGGGAATATCTAATACAGGGTCAGGTAAAACCTGCGCTTTCTTAATACCTATCATTGAGCATGCTTTAGCAAACCCTCATGATTTCAAGGCATTGATCGTGACTCCGACTAGAGAGTTGGCGCTTCAGATTGAGGAAGAGTTTAAGAGCCTGACCAAAGGCATGAATTTGAGATCTGCCACCTTCATTGGAGGCACAAATATTAATTCTGACGAAAAATCCTTGCATAGACATCCGCAGATTATTGTGGGTACTCCTGGAAGATTGTTGGATTTATATGGTAGAAGATTACTCAAACTCAACATGGTCAAAACACTCGTCTTGGATGAGTTTGACAGAATGTTGGATATGGGTTTCGTAAACGATGTGAAGAAGTTGGTAGCGCCTATGAATCAAAGGAGCCAGACTATGCTTTTCAGTGCGACGCTAGACCCGGATCAATCAGTATTGATCAAAAGCCTTTTGAATAATCCAGTTGAAGTAAAAGTAAATAGTGGAGGCAACTCCAGCGAGAATGTAGATCAGGAGATTGTCCATTTGAAAGATGGTCAGGATAAGTTTACTGTTTTGCAAAATATGTTTCAAAGTGCAGAGTTGGAGCGGGTGATCATTTTCACCGAAACCAAAAGATTGGCTGATAGACTGAGTAAAAAATTAAATCAGGCAGGGATTCAATCCGGTCTGATCCACGGCAATAAATCCCAGAACTTCCGCAATAGGACTATTGAGGAATTCAAAAACGGAACCACCAGAGTATTGGTAGCCACCGACGTGGCGGCCAGAGGTATAGACGTGGCTGATGTGACCCATGTGATCAATTATCAGCTTCCCATGTCTATGGATAGTTATATCCACAGAATAGGCCGGACAGGGCGCGCCGGAAAAGCCGGTCGTGCCATCACATTTGTCAACTAAAAATTCTATATGTCAAAAAATCAAAATGCATTCATCAAAAAACAAAAAGCAGAACTTAAAAGAAGAAAACAAAAAGAAAAATTAGAGAAAAAATTAGCCCGCAAAGAACAGCCTAAAAGCGGCGATTTAGAAGACATGATGGCTTATGTCGATGAGTTTGGAAACATATCCGAAACTCCTCCGGAACCGGAGCCACCAAAAAAAGAAAGACCTAAAAATCAATATTTCAATAACAAACAACAAAGTAAAAATTAGTAATCATGAATGAAGGAACAGTAAAATTCTTTAACACAACCAAAGGTTTTGGTTTCATTACACCAGCAGACAACAGTGAAGATGTATTCGTACACCACTCCGGTCTAGTACACGAAATCCGTGAAAATGACAAAGTTACTTTTGACGTAGTTCAAGGTAAAAAAGGTGTTAACGCAGTGAACGTTAAAGTAGTAGGTTAATTCCTCCTGCTTTCAAAATAGAATCCCTGGGGCTATGCTACAGGGATTTTTTTTTGGAAAAATCGATCAGAAAAGGAAACTGGGAGTTTACTTCAAAGCAATCTGATTGCCTAGCCTTTCTCCTTTTTCAAATTGAGTAATATTGTCTAGGGTAGTTTTGGCTATTTGTGCCAAAGCTTCATGAGTCAAGAAAGCCTGATGGCCTGTAATCAAGACATTGGGAAACGTCATCAACCTGGAGATTTGCTCATCTTCCAAAATTTGTTCAGAAAGATTTCTGAAAAATAAGTCTTCCTCCTGCTCATATACATCTATGCCCAAATAGCCTAGTTCCCGGGATTTTAAAGCCTGAATTACCGCCTTGGTTTCGATCAAAGCTCCTCTCGAGGTATTGATTAGCATGCAGTTGTTTTTCATCTGAGAGAGAGCAGCTTTGTTGATCAAGTGCTTTGTGTCCAGAGTTAAGGGGCAGTGAAGGGAAATGATATCAGACTGGGAGAATAAATCCTCTAAATTGACATAATTTACCCCTATGTCCTTCATTTCTTCATTTTTAAATACATCAAAGGCTACAACTTCACATCCAAAACCCAATGCTATCTTACAGAAAGCCCTACCAATGGCCCCGGTACCTATGACCCCGATAGTTTTTTGGTATAAATTAAATCCAGTGAGCCCCTCCAGAGAAAAGTTGGATTCCCTGATCCTGTTGTATGCTTTATGTGTCTTTCTACTTAGTGTCAGAATCAAGGCAAAGGAGTGTTCAGCAACTGCCTCAGGGCTATAGACTGGCACTCTGACTACAGGAAGGTCTAAAGAACTCGCAGCTTCTAAATCTACCTGATTGTAACCGGCACAACGAAGAGCTATTAACTGAACTCCATTTTCTTTGAGGAGAGTAAGAGTATTTTGATCCAAACTATCATTTACAAACGCACAGACAGCTTCATATCCTTTTGCTAAAGGAGCTGAAAATTGGTCAAGCTTCGTCTCAAAATAGGTGATCTCGTGATCATAGTTTGGCAAAATGGAGCCAAAGCTATCTTCATCATATGACTTAGTACTAAAAAATGCAATTTTCATGTGTTTATAATTTGTTTTCAAAGGTCACTACCTGTCCCGAAAATCGGGATGGAATCCCTGCCTGCGGCACATAGGTCGCACAGTTTCCCCGATATATTGGGGCATGCCAATGTGTTTCGTTCTCCTCGTGCTCGATTTCATGCTTTTATATTTTTACCTGATAAATTGAAAAACGCGTAACTTCTTCCTCAATTTCTGAATTTTCAGGCTCTTGAACCAAAAATTTTCCATTTCCCATTCCAAATAAAATAGTTCCGGGCACAGATGGAAGTTCTTGATTCAATTGCTTCTTATTTTTAATAAGGATCAATCTCTTCTCATTAAGGTCTGAAATAGGACTATAAAGAGGATCTTCCGCTTTTCGATTATCATATTCAGATGGTGTAATTCCCGTGAAATAAGAAATCAAATAAAGGTCCTCATCGATTTGAATCAGGGAGATATTCCTCCCAGCCATCATTCTAAGCTGGGTGATCCTTTCATCGTTTTGTGCAATTTCAATAGGGACCGAGTTATAAGTTAAAAACTCCTCATGTTTCAGGGGAATACTTCCTTTGTAATTCAAACCCGGAAGATCATAAACTTCAATTTCATCCTCTAGACCGTGTAAAACCAATAATTCGGAAGTCTTCCGATTAATTTGAAAGGATTTGGTCATCAATTCAGGATAAAAACCTTCCGTTTGTCTGTAAACAGATTGCGCTCTATATGGGACCACAGATTTCATCTCTCCCGACTCCAGATGCAGTTTGTAGAAATTCTTTAATGTATCCCTGCCTTCCTCGTTTCTGATCAGATAATGGGCAGATAAATAATTGCTGGGGCCCACTAAAAAAAAGGTACTGTCATTTGACTCGAAATATTGAGTTTTTCCGAGAGGACCGAATGCACGGATAGGTAATGGAGACTGGATTCGTTGCTGAAATTGGGTTTGATAAGTGGAATCAAAGGCAAATAATGCAAAGGGCAATTCAGCAATCCTTAATCCATCCGGACCAAAACTCATTCCGATAGGATTCCAATTACCATAATTACCCGGACCATCTCCTTTCTTTTTAGCTCTTTGAATAATATTTCCATCCAAATCTATTTCCAGAATTTCATCTTCTGCCGTTGCGTAGCCCAAATACGTTTTTTCCTGCTCGGAATAATCACTGATAATTACCCTTGTGAGATTGTTGACTTCAAAGGAGTCTATTTTCTCTATTTGAAAATCATTTTCTGAAGATTTTTCCTGTTGATTATCAGACGAACAAGCCTGCAAACCCAGTAAAACAAGAAAAATCCATAAGATGTATTTGGGAGATAGAGTGGGATATTTCATTATTTAAAATATAGTTTTTCTACTTATTTATCGTTGAATTTACAATCAATTCTTGACTTTCCCAGCTAATCTTCTTTTTTCCTAATTCTGTCAAGAGTTGCTAACTTAAGCATTCCAAACTCAATCCTAATTCTATGAGAAAAAATCTGCTGTTTTGCTTGTTTATCCTAGTGTTTTCCTGTACGGAAAAGAAAGAGGAAGTAAAAGAAATTGAAAAAGAAGTTTATAAAGAAATTACCATGGACCCTCAACCCGACTCTGTTTTAAGGCATGTTGTTTTGTTTGCTTTCAAGGAGAGTAGCAGTCCGGCCGATATCAATCAAATCATCGAGGCATTTGAAAACCTTCAGAATGAAATTCCTGAAATCAAGTCATTTGAATGGGGGCTCAACAATAGTCCGGAAAATTTGAATAAAGGCCTTACTCATGCCTTTTTTCTGACATTTCATTCAGAAGCAGACCGAGAGACCTACTTGCCTCATCCTGCCCATCAGAAATTCGGGGAATTGATCGGCCCTCATCTCAAAGATGTAACGGTGGTGGATTATTGGACCAAATAAGATAATCTTAATTGTAGGGGAGGCCGGATGAATTCCCCATCTTGCTTTCTCCTACAGTTAGAACCTCGGTAACCACAAAATTACTGGCTCCTCTCCAAGGGAGCATCCCATTATATTCTTTATAGCGTAGCTCCACAAATTTGCCTGAGGCTCTTTCCAATTTTTCAGCAACTTCGGGGTCAGTTACACTAAACCTAAACTCATTGCTTTGGAGTCCGCCTGCAGTTGGACTTTGGAATCCTTCCTGTACCACACGTCCTTCGTAGGTTTTAAACAGGACTCCCTTTTTCACAAAATAATTCAAAGAGCCAGCTTTTACACCTTCACCGAAGACAAATAAAAACTTGTACCAAAAGATAGCTCCTAATATGAGAACAAGGATTAATCCGAAAATCCACCCGAATTTTTTCATAATATTTAATTTTCAACTTCTAATATAAGCAGTGATTTTATCTAAAAAATAGAAAGACAAAATAAAACCTAGCAAGTGTTTTCGTGTTTTTAAATCATGCAGGAGGATTTATTTCAAAAAAGCGGACAAAATTTATTACCCTTTCAAGGTGAGGTAAGGTACTATCCTGACTTTATTCAATGGGAGAAGGCTTCTGAATTGTACCAGCGCTTGGAAAAAGAAATCGAATGGAAACAGGAGCCTATTCGCCTTTTTGGGAAAACAATCCTGCAACCAAGATTAACTGCCTTGTATGGAGATCCCGAAAAATCATATAGTTATTCTGGGATTACCATGAATCCGATTCCGTGGAACGATACCCTTCGTGAAATTAAGTTTCAGATTGAAAAATTAAGTATGGAATCTTTCACACATGTGCTGCTTAATTTTTATCGGGATGGAAAAGACAGCATGGGTTGGCATAGGGATAATGAGGGCAGTTTGGGACGAAATCCGACCATAGCCTCAATCAGTTTGGGGGAAACCAGAAATTTTCAGCTGAGGCATTACGAGGATAAAAAAATAAAATTGAATATCCCTTTAAATTCCGGAAGCTTATTGATCATGGGAGGGGAGAGTCAACATTTTTGGGAGCATCAAATTCCCAAAAGTAAAAAAGTAAGTAAAGGAAGAATTAACCTGACCTTTCGAAAATTAATTTAAAATATTACTTGTTCTTTCAACATGTTGAGATATTCAAACGGAAGTGGCTTTTCGATATAATCTATCACGCTTGAATATTCCATGGCTTTATTTTTATCAGCTACATTGACAGATGAGCTAATCAAAATCACCTTTATTTTTTCGGGAATATTTTTGTTTTCAATGAAATCCAAAACACCCCATCCATCAATTGTTTTCATGTAAATATCCAAGAACAGAAGGTGGTTTTTATCCATGTTCTCTTCCAAGAAACGGATTGCGTCATATCCATCTTCAAATTTCAAAGGAGTTTGATGGAAGTCGGATTTCTTTGCCAAGACATCATGGATGAACAAGAAATTAGGGTCGTCATCTACGATTATTAAGTTAAAATTGGCCATCAAATGGGTAAGTAGTGAAAGGTCGGAGTTGGGTTCCGTGGTGATATTAATAAGATTTATTTATTCAAATAATAAATTATGAAAAATAATTCCGAATTATTCATCAAAAATATAAAAAAAAAGCCCCGATTTGAACGGGGCTGAAGATTAATTAACTAGCCAAATAAACTCGCCGTATCCTTCTTTTTCCATTTGTGACTTGGGGATAAACTTCATCGCTGCAGAATTCATACAGTATCTCAATCCGGTAGGCTCTGGTCCATCATAGAAAACATGTCCTAAATGGCTATTGCCTAATTTGCTTCGAACTTCCACCCGAATCATTCCCAAGGTCTTATCAACTGGTTTATCTATTATCCTAGCATCGATTGGTTTGGTGAAACTTGGCCATCCTGAACCTGACTCATATTTGTCCTTAGAACTGAATAAAGGAGCTCCTGATACTATGCATACATAAATCCCAGCCTCCTTATTTCCATTGTACTCATTTTGGAAAGCATATTCAGTTGCATCTTCCATAGTCACCTCATACTGTAAATCAGTTAATGTAGCTTTCAGCTCTTCTTTTGATTTAGCTGGGTATTCTTCTTGGCTTAATTCTGGCCAATGCTTTTTGATAAAAGCATCCCTGCCACTTCCTGTTCTGTAGGAATAATAATCCTGAGGCTTTTTCTTATAATAATCTTGATGATATTCTTCTGCTTCGTAGAAGTTGGTGTATTTGATAATGGGAGTTGCGATAGGCTTGTCAAATTTCCCGGACTGATCCAACAGCTTTTTGGATTCTTCGGCTACCTTTTTTTGCTCAGCATCATGAAAGAAGATTGCAGACTCATATTGGGAGCCTCTATCATAAAAGGATCCACCTACATCTGTGGGGTCAAAAGTTTGCCAAAAAATATCAACCAACTCTGAGTAACTGATCACTTCCGGGTCAAAAGTAATTTGAACTGACTCACGGTGAGAGGTTTTTCCTGAACTTACCTCCCCGTAGGTTGGATTTTTTTCTTTTCCTCCAGCATATCCGGATACAACGGATAATACACCGTCAATTCCTTCAAATGGGGCTTCTACGCACCAGAAGCATCCTCCTGCAAAAGTTGCAAGCTCTGTTTTACCGGAGAATGAAGTGACTGGATCTGCCTGTTTTTCTGTTTCTTGGTTAGCTGAACCTTGCTCGGATGGAGCACTACAGGCCATCAGTAGGCCTAGTATAAAGCTGAACATAATTGTAAATGATTTTTTAGGTGAAGACATATTGGATGTTTTTTTCACAGCTAAGTGATTTTGGTCTCGTATTTGAAACTGATTTATAAACACTTCAGTTCGCGATCTGTTTGAGTTCCATTCCAATTACGTACTCAGATCCAAAAAAAGATGATTTGTGATTACAACTGAAGCGGCAGGATCGACCAAAACTTAAAAGAGAGAGTTATGAAAAGTTTTCAGCAGCTATTTTACCTGGGTTTTTTCTTTCTGATTTCTTACCCGATGGCTTTGGCACAACAGGGATCTGGTTTAGGAGTCAAGTTTGGAACAAATTATAATACCTCTGGCAAATATTTTAAAGATGCCGAATCAGTTTGGAAAGATCCATTAGGAGGTGTAGGGTATCATGCAGGGATATTTTACAAAATGAGCTCTTATGATATTTATCTTCGTCCTGAGCTGGTATTTACTGAAAGCAGGTTTCAAACCTCCTTTGGAGAGGCGAATGCACAAAGAATTGACGCTCCTATTTTGGGTGGAATACAGCTTTTCAAAATAATCAATGTCTTCGCCGGGCCTTCATTCCATTATACCCTCAATGATAATTATCTGACGGGAAGTTCTTCCGATTTCAACAAACGGCTTAGAATGGGTTACCAGTTCGGGATGGGAGTTTCTATAGGTCCATTGGGACTGGATCTTCGCTATGAACGAGAGTTCAATGATCAGAAATTCACGATGGATCGTGTGTTAGGAGGGAATCAGGATTTTCGCCATCAGCAGATTTTGCTAGCGCTTTCTTTGAGAATTTTCGGGCCCTAAAAAAAAATAATATAATAAAAATCTATTTTTCTAGTTAATTGAAAAATCAACTAGAACTATATGAAAAAGACACTTTTCATTTTTGGATTTTTATTTCTTAATTTTTTGACATTCGCGCAAGAAAAAACTGCATTTGAAATTTATACCGGTCCATCAAAAGCCATTTTGCCATTTGAGGTAATTCCTACAAATTTTAATATTTCTACATCGAATCCACTGAGCTATCACCTTGGATTGAGTTTTATAACTGAAATAGCCCCGACATGGCAACTCAGTACTCAGGTGGAATTTTTTAAGCGTCATCTAGGTACTTTTGCTTTTTCTTCTCAGGCGGACACTATTAGAATTACGGGGTATTCAACGGATGTTATCCCTTTAATTGCTCTGGGGATTCGCAAAAATTGGTTGGGTTTTTCTCACTCATATTATTTCCAGCCAAGTTTGAGTTTGATGAAAAGTCCTGCTTTCTTGGATGTATATGAACCTGAGCCTGGTGACGAATTTAATGGAATTCCTTTAGGTCTAGTTTCAGCTTCCAATTTAGGGTTAGGAATTAGGTTAGAAGGGGGAGTTAAGAGGTACCTAACGGGCGGAAATTACCTCACTTTAGGATTAAGATATCAGCAGGGGCTACGTTTAATGGATCAAATGAATGCACCTATTTTCTACAGAGGCAACCTTGAGCATGTCTTAGTTGCGAAAAGTAAAGGCAGTTATTTAGGAGCGTATATAGGGTTTGGAATAAGTGGTCAAAAATTCAAAAAATCTCCTAGTCATAGTAATAAACATATTCCTGATGAATTAAACCTCCAAAAGGAAAAAGCAGCAGGAGAAGACGGGGTTTATTTTTTTATGTTAGGAGGGATTAGGTTAAGAGAGCAACTTCTGCAAAACCCCTACACGTACTCCAATATTAGCGGTCAGTTCCAATTGGGTATTGGCTATTATTTCAAAGATTTTTCAATTGAAACTGGTTACGGAAATTATAGTTATAACAATAATTATCAATTGGACTGGGATGGTCAAAAAGCTGTTTTTATGACCTTTGAGCATTTTTCTGCAGGAGGTATCCCTCTAACTTTGAAGTATCATTTGCCTCTTGATGAAAGGAAAAATTGGAAAATCGGCCCTAGCTTTTCTGGTTTTTTGATTTTGTCTAACACGGCAGATAGCCCCTATTACTATGGAGGGGGGCAAAGAACAACTACAATAGGAGATCAAACTTATGAGGCGACTAGTTCATTTGAAGCTTTATCAACAAATTGGCGAAGTATGTTCAGTTACAGGGCTGGATTATTTACTGAACGAAGATTTTTGAATTCTTCCTTTTTGTCTCTTCAGTTTTCAAGGAATTTTGGTAGCCCGGTTTTATCCAGGTTAGTCGTTGATTATCAAATTGAGGGTCAAAATATAAATCAAATCCATGAAGGGGGATTGAATGGCTATAGTTTAGAATTATCGTTAAGGTTCCCGATTAAAGTTTTAATGGCAGTCAATTGATCAAAATCAATTTTTCATAAAAGGTCTAAATGCCCCAGACCAGAGTTTGTATCCTTCAGCATTGAGATGGAGTTGATCTTGGATATAGAGTTCTGGTCGAGGGTTTCCATTTTCGTCCAAGAGGACATCCCAAACAGACAAAAATTCCACTTGCTCTTTGCTTTGGGCATATTGCGCCATCATTTGATTTAAAATGACATAGTTTTCCTTTTTGGACCAGCGACTTGGGCTGGGTTTGGCACTGATCAATACCACCTCTGTATAAGGATTAATCACCTGAATTCTGGAAACAATATTGTCCAATGACTCCATGATTTGCGATACATTAACGTCTGCCCAGATATCATTATCACCTTCATAAATGAAGACTTTTTTGGGTTCAAAACGGATGACAAGAGGAAATAGATGTTTCTCCAAATCTGAAGCCTTAGATCCGCCAAATCCGGTATTGATGATGTTTCGATTTGGAAATTCCTCTTTTAAACTTTGCCAAAAACGAATACTGGAACTTCCGGTGAAAACAATTCCTCCCGGTTCCCAACCTGCATTGTCTATTCTTTCTGAGATTGCCTTTACTTCTTGCTCAAAAGGAACAACTTGGGCAAAAAGCACTTCGGCTTTTACAAAGAATACCAAAAAGAATAGGAAGAGAATCTGGCTAATTTTCATGGGTTTTAAAATTGTGGGTGGGAATGAATTGTGAAATCTTTCAAATCTGAAATAAACACCTCAAAATTGATCTTTTTTACAGAATAAACATACGGGGAAAATTCACATGCTCAAAACCGTTCACCAAGTGGACGATTCCGCACAGAGCGAACGAACCCGAGTTCTGTCCTGTAATTTTGTACAGAGGATTAAAATATGGCTTTCTATCCCATTTTAGGGGATTTCTGTCACAGGTAAGCCTTTGACCATCCCTGATTTTCCTATTCACTTACTTTTGGAGTGGTTTCTGCGTTTAAAAAGAGAACTCAAGCAATCATTCCTATCATGCAGCAACTCACCCGTTTTTTCTGGTTTTGTAGCGGAGCTAATTTCTCCATTCTCAAACGAACTCCCACTGAATCAAATAAATATGTAGGAATTGGCGCCACAGTCTTTTTTACAGGAGTGTTGGCGGCCTTGGCTGCAGGCTATGCTTTGTTCACGGTTTTTCAGTCCATTTGGCCTGCCATCGGGTTCGGATTCCTTTGGGGTTTGATGATTTTTAATTTGGATAGGTTTATCGTGTCCAGTATGCGTAAAAAACAAAATGCCTGGGCTGAATGGAAGTTGGCGATTCCCCGATTAGTATTAGCAGTATTATTGGCCTTAGTCATTTCCAAACCTCTTGAACTGAAGATGTTTGAAAGGGAAATAAACCGGAAATTGGATGAGAAAAAAACTGAGTTTATCGCTGAGTCCAAAGCCAATTTGGCTAAAGGTTTTCCGGAGATTCAGGAATTGGAAGCAAAAATTGATACATTAAAGTCTGAGGTTGCTTCAGCTGAGTCTTTTAGGGATCAGTTGCAAAAAGAGTACGATGCTGAGCGCTTTGGTGAAAAAACAAGCGGTACCAGTGGGATAGTAGGACTGGGAACCAATGCCAAGAAAAAAGAGCAGCAGTTGGATGCAGCCCAGGAGGCTTTAAATAGTTTGAGGGCAAGGAATCAAATTCGCATCGATACTATCGAAGCTCAAATTCGAGAATTTATGGCTTTGCGACAGCAGGAATTTGAAAAGCAACAACCTGGAATTGAGAATTTTGATGGTTTGGCTGCCCGAATGGATGCTTTATCCCAACTGACTGAAGAAAGTCAAGCCATGGCCACTGCCAATATCTTTATTATGCTATTGTTCATTGCAATCGAGACTGCTCCGATTTTTGTGAAATTGATTTCCAATAGAGGCCCATATGATGAAATTCTGGAATTGCACGAGGATAAGGTGATCCTGTTTAAAGGGGAGAAATGGACCTTTGCCAAAGGAGAATCAGATGCCAGAGTAGATTACTTTCAGGGCACTCATACCTTTGCAAATGAGTTAAGAAAAGAACAAACTAACAGGAAAAATAAAGCACTCCTGGATACTGATTGATTACGACTTAAAAGGCACTTCTACAGGAAAAACTTTTCCAACACATCCCCTACATAAAAAGCAACTACAGCTGCTAAAAGACCCAACGACAGGGTTTCGCTAATACTTCGCAAGGCTGATGTTTGATTCACTATGCCTTTTAACCAACCCACTATGACAAAGGCTAAGCCTGTCAAAATGCTGGTCCAGAGAAAGATGTCTTGATCTATGGGTATGAAAAAATCCCACAGATAAACCATCAATGGAATAAAACCCACCAGTATAAATGATAGTAGGGTAGCCAGACCTATTTTGAAAGGGCTTTTACTTTCTTTCATCATGCCCAGCTCATCTTTCATCATCTCTGCCACCCAAAGGTCTTTATCAGAGCAGATATGGTTCACAATTTTGTCCAAAAGCTCTCCTTTGAATCCTTTTTCCCGATAAATCTCAGCAATTTCCTCTCGTTCTAAATCAGGGAGATTTTCTATTTCCCAATATTCGATTTTCTCGTGTTTGTTAAAATTATCTCTCTCACTTTTCGCTGAGAGATAAGCGCCCACAGACATGGAAAAGCCGTCTGCAAACAAATTTGCGAAGCCAAGAATAATCAAGATTCCCGCATCCAAATTCGCTCCGTATCCACCGGCCACGACGGCAAAAGTGGTGACTGCACCATCGATTCCTCCGTAGACAAATTCCCTTAAATACTCCTGTAGTTTGCCGAATTTTCTGTTTTGATGATGGATTACTTTTTCCATATTATCTGAGATTCTTTAAGAAAAACTCTTTGACATTTTCGCCCATAACTGCCCTAATCTCAGTTTTGGTAAATCCTTCTTTCAACAGGCCCTCTACTATCAAGGGCAAGCCTGTAATATCAAAAGGAACCGCAACAGAACCATCATAATCAGAGCCTAAGGCCACATATTCAATGCCCACCAAATCTCTAATATGCTTGATAGAGGCAATAATATTAGGGAGCTCAGGCTCTCCAACTGCCATGTCAAAAAATGCAACGCCTATAATCCCTCCCTTTTCCGCTATTTTTTTGATTTGTTCGTCACTGAGATTTCGTTGTGAGTCTAAGACGGCCCGTACACCGGTGTGGGATACAATAACCGGCTGTGTGCTAATAGCCAATACGTCATCAACGATGGCAGGAGAGGAGTGAGCCAGATCGACAAATATTCCCAAGTCATTCATCCTTCTAACAGCCGCCTTTCCAAACTCGGTTAAACCGTCCCCGCTCTCACCGTGGGCAGAGCCTCCTAATTCATTGTCAAAGAAATGAGTTGGTCCTATCATGCGAACTCCTGCTTCAAATACCCGATCGATATTTAAAAGATCGCCTTCCAAAGCATGAGCCCCTTCTATCCCTAGCATGGCTCCAATGGTGTTTTTATCCTCAGCTCTAAGGGTTAAGAGTTTTTGTAAATCAGCTTTTGACTGGATGAAAATTGTCCTTCCGTCTTTACTGATAAAATCATTTAAATCACTGCTTTGAGATAAAGTCCTATTGATTAAGCTAAACCAATTGAATGGGCTTTCACCTTTGACAATGGTTAATGGAGTAATATTATCAAAAGTCTCAGCACTGTTTTGCTGCATATTTTGACCTGATGGGGATTTGGAGACTATAGTAAACATTTCGAAGGCCACATTAGCCTCTCGCATTCTTGGGAAATCCACGTGCCCTCTGTCGCCTCTTTCGGTAAGATCTCTTCCCCAAAGCAAAGCATCACAATGGAGGTCTGCGATGAAATCCAAGCTATCATAGAATGCCTGAGCTTCATCTGAAACTAGATAAGGCCCACTGGATTTTACCGGGTTTCTTTCATTTTCTATGTAGGAAGGGATAGTGGAGATTGCGATTACATACAGTAAAAAGAGAGCAAGTAGGGCGATCAGTATTTTTTTCATAGTTGTTGGGGAATCCTTTTTTTAAGATACTAAAAATTAATCCTTTGAAAGAAGCGAATGAAATCCATTAATTCTACTTTTCTTATTTCAATTCAAATTCATTTCAATTTTTCTTCACATGGGATCAGAAAAATAATTTATGGAGGAGCAACCAAGTATATTCAAAAAAAAAATGAAAAATTTTTTACTGATTTTGTGCCAAATATTTAAATTTTATTAAGTTTAAGAAATTTTGGTATTCATAAAAGTTACTCAACCCAGCTGTTTACCAAAGTTTATTTGGTTTTACTTAATCAACAATAGACCCTGATTGAGAGCTTGTTTTCGAACAAGCTCTCTTTTTTTTAACTAGTTCTAAACCACATTTTGTTGAGATTTAAAAAACAGGTTTAAAAATTAAGCTTAGCCTCTTGTTTTTTTGTAAAAGTTGAAAAAATCGGTTTCTCACCCTAAGGTTTCGTCAAGAAATATATTCTTTTGTTTTTGATCGGTTAAAAAGAAAAACCTTCTCAAATATTTCGAGAAGGTCTTTACATAGATAACCCTTTAATCCAATGAATTTTGAAAAATTCCTCTGAAGAGTTAAAAATCTCAATTCATTGTTGAATTTGTATAATCTTCAATTCACTATCAGTGATTCAAGTCATTAGAGTTTGTGTCAAATAAGGCCATGGTAAGGTTTTCTTGACGAAGTTGATAGCTGAAAAAATCTAGAATTCTTTTACGCGCAAGAATAGATTTTTCTTTCGGGTTTTCCAGCAAAAATTGAGAAAGTAAGTCTTGCAGTAAGGCTAAGTCTTTTTGGGGCAAAATCAAGCCCGTAGAATCAATAATTTCTGGAATTGCACCTACTGCGCTGCCTATAGGTATGCAGCCACATGCCATAGCTTCTCCCAGCGAGTTGGGAAATCCTTCCGAAGTGGATAATTGAAGGTAATATCGATGGGTGTTGAAGGCTTCTACCAGGTCTTGAGCTTTCATTTTGCCAAAGACTTTGATATTGGGCAATGAACTATTGTATTTTGAGTCTCCAATGAAAGTGAAGCTCCATTCTGGATGATTTTTGGCCAGTTTTTCTATCAAATCATAGCCTTTGACGATTGCTCGAGAAGGATTGGAAGTGCCTGTAGCTACTGAAATAAAACTCAGAGGTTTTCTTGTTTTCCCAAAGTCCTTCCAAAATTCGGTATTGAAACCATTCGGGATCACTTGAATGGGGGTCTGAAGGTCTGAAATCAGGTTCAGCAATCCTTGTTTGGGGCTAATTTTAGAATCATAGGAATAGTCTTGCCTAACCAATGCATCTGCCACTGGCAATATCAAGGAGCAGTTTTTAAAGGAATAAGTGGTAGCCTTTCTCAACCACTTTTTTCTAAAATTGCCATAACCTATTTCGGGCATGTTAATACAATCCATGCCTCCTGCCTGAATGATGCAACGTATCTTAAATATTTTTCCAAACCATACAGGTAGTACAGAATGATATCCTCCAAAAAAGCATAAATACTGACTGGTTTTAGGTAAAAACCATAACAATTGAAAAAACTGAATGAAGAAGTAGAAGGGGAGTTTAATTGGGCTTTGGGTAAACTCTAGGCTTTTGATATTTGCGACCGGGCGGATCATTTCCAGATCTCGGTCGGTAAATGCTGTGCGGATAGGGTAGGTAAAGAGGATCATTTTTCCTCCAAAAGTTTTTTGCCTTCTTTCTTTAAGATTGGAAAGTTCTCATTGATGACCTTGACTATAGTCTCATAAGTTATTGCTCCATATTCATGGGCAATATAATTTCTAGCACTGATTATTTTCCTTGTATCCGAAATGGCAATTGAAGGCGATGTTTTAATAAGTTTTTTCGTCGCTTCACCGATAATTTCCAACTCTCGCTCTACTGCGCGAATAGTTTTTATATCTTCTAACAAGGATTCTAAAGTCACTACTTTTCCTTCAAAAAATTGTTCTACCTCCTCAATATAAGTAAGAATGTCAAAAAGGTAGGTTTTTATTTTTCTATCCATAGATCAATTCTTTGGTTTCATCCACCTCATCTCTAAAATATGGATTACGGATAGCGTCATATTCAATTAAATCAACTTCTCTCCCAAGAAGGTCTTCTAATGCAAATTGCAATTCGAAATAGTTGCTGGCAAAATCCGAAATATCATGTCTTTCAAAGTCTACCAAAAAATCGACATCGCTTTCTTCATTGAAAACCGAATTAAGAGCCGAACCAAAAGCATAAAGCTTTGCTACTTTGTGTTTTTGACAAAGGTTTATAATGGCTTCGATATTTGCTTCTAAAAGCTCCATTAATCAAATATAGTCTTATTACATTTAAACAAAAAAAGACTCAAATTTAGATTTTGAGTCCTTTTATTTAGCGTTTATAGCGACTTAGATTACCAAATTCACAATCTTACCCGGTACAACAATGATCTTTTTCGGGGTTTTCCCTTCCAGCCATTTTTGAACTGTTTCATCTGCCAAAGCCTCTTTTTCAATAGCTTCTTTGCTAAGGTCTAAAGATAGGTTGATCTTGGCACGCATCTTTCCATTGATCATTACAGGATACTCAAAGCTGCTTTCAACCAAAAACTCCTCTTTAAACTCAGGGAATTTAGCTTCGGTAATCGATCCAACATGACCTAGTAATGACCAGAGTTCCTCGGCAATGTGAGGAGCGTACGGCGAAACCAAAATAGCCAAAGGTTCTAATATTTCACGCTTATTGCATTTCAGTGATGTCAATTCATTGACACAGATCATAAAGCTAGAAACGGAGGTGTTAAAAGAGAAATTAGCCATATCCTCTTCCATCTTCTTGATGGTTTTGTGCAAGGTTTTCAGCTCTTCCTTGCTTGCTTTTGCATCAGAAACTTCAAATTCTCCTTTTCCATTGTGGTAAAGGTTCCAGAGCTTTCTCAAAAACTTGAACACCCCGTCAATACCGTTGGTATTCCAAGGCTTGAACTGCTCCAAAGGCCCTAAGAACATCTCATACAGCCTTAAGGTATCAGCTCCATAACGCTCAATGATATCATCCGGATTGACTACATTGTACTTGGATTTAGACATTTTCTCTACTTCTGCTCCGCAGAGATATTTGCCGTCTTCCAGGATAAACTCAGCATCTGCCAAATCTGGTCTCCAGGCTTTGAATTTATCCAGGTTCAATTGGTCATTATGAACAATATTGACATCCACATGCATGGCTGATGTGTCATATTGATCTTTTAATCCATGAGAGACAAAGGTGTTGCTTCCTTTCAACCTGTAAACAAAATTGGATCTACCCTGAATCATCCCTTGATTGATCATTTTTTGGAAAGGCTCGTCAATACTCACCACTCCTAAATCATACAAGAATTTGGTCCAGAATCTGGAATATAATAGGTGTCCCGTGGCATGTTCTGACCCTCCTATATACAGGTCAACAGAACCCCAATAGTCAGTTTTGCTTTTATCAGCAAAAACTGCATCGTTTTTCGGATCCATGTATCGGAAAAAATACCAGCTCGAGCCCGCCCAACCAGGCATGGTAGAAAGCTCCAGCGGATATTCTCCATCTGCAGTTTTATAAGTCCAATCTTTGGCTCTTCCCAAAGGCGGCTCTCCATCTTCTGTTGGTAAATACTTATCTACTTCAGGCAGTACTAAAGGAAGGTCCTTTTCATCAATTAAGTAGGGAAGTCCGTCTTTGAAATAAACTGGAAGTGGCTCTCCCCAATAGCGTTGACGGGTAAAAATTGCATCCCGCATTCTGTATTGGATTTTTCCTTTTCCAATTCCTTTTTCTTCCAAAAAGGCGATGGCTTTTTCCATAGCATCTTTCATATACAATCCAGAAATGAATCCAGAATTGATAATCAAGCCTCCTTTTCCGGGGAAAGATCCGTTTTCCATGGAACCCTCAATTACTTGACGAATTTCCAAGCCAAAATGCTTAGCGAAGTTGTAATCTCGCTCATCATGAGCAGGTACTGCCATGACAGCGCCCGTTCCATAACCTGCCAAAACATAGTCCGCCACCCAAATTTGGATTTCTTCTCCATTGAAAGGGTTGATAGCGTAGGAACCCGTAAAGGCTCCGGATATAGTTTTGACATCACTCATTCGCTCTCGCTCGGAGCGATTTTTTGCTACTTGAATATAGGCTTCAGCAGTTTCGCGCTGATCTTCAGTAATCAGCTCAGCCGCCAAATCAGATTCAGGTGCCAAAGCCAAATAAGTTACCCCATAGATGGTGTCTACGCGGGTTGTAAAAACCTTGATTTGATGATCAGATCCTTTGACTTGAAAAAGCACTTCCGCACCGATGGATTTTCCAATCCAATTTCGTTGCATTTCTTTGATGGGTTCTGCCCAGTCTACTTTCTCCAATCCCTGCAATAACCTATCCGCATAAGCAGTGATTCGCATGGACCACTGCATCATCTTTTTTCGCTCTACGGGGTGACCGCCTCTTTCAGAAAAACCATCCTTCACTTCATCATTTGAAAGTACGGTTCCTAGAGCAGGACACCAGTTGACGGTAGTTTCTGCCAAGAATGTCAATCTATATTTAAGTAGAACTTCTTGTTTCTCTTTTTCTGAAAAACCTGCCCAATCGGAAGCTGAAAAAGTAGGAGTATCCTCATCGCATACAGCAGATATCCGGGTGTTTCCTTCTTTTTCAAATTGGGATACCAAAGAATCTATAGAAAGTGCTTTGTCAGCTTTCAGATCATAATAGCTATTGAATAGCTGCATAAAAATCCACTGAGTCCATTTGTAATAGGATGGATCAGAAGTACGAACTTCTCTTTCCCAGTCAAATGCAAAGCCTATGTTTTTTAGCTGCTCGGTGTAACGAGCGATGTTCTGCTCGGTTGTGATAGCCGGATGTTGTCCAGTCTGGATTGCATATTGTTCGGCTGGTAATCCGAAAGAATCATAGCCCATAGGATGCAGGACATTGAATCCTTTCAGTATCTTAAATCTGCTGACGATGTCTGAAGCGATATAACCCAGTGGATGGCCTACATGCAAGCCCGCACCTGAAGGGTAGGGAAACATGTCCAGAGAATAGAATTTGGGACGATTGGGATCGACTTCTGCATGAAAGGTTCCTTTTTCTTTCCAGAAGCCTTGCCACTTCTGCTCTATTTCCCTGAAATTATACTCCGCCATGATTAATTATTTCTTGATTTTTTAGCTAAACGCCTGCAAAAATAGAAAATTCAGGCGGGTTTGGTAATCAATTTTCTAATTCCTCTTGCACTTATCATTTTCCATCCGTCAATTTTTTGATAGAGAGTTTCCTGTTTTTATTAATTTCAGCAAGCTAACCATCAACCTTATGAAATGCACATGAGGAAAAATCTCACACAGGGAGATGATTATCCTGGGCATTCCATCTGACCTCTAAAAAACAAATTAAAAACAGATGAAAAGTAAATTATTGATAATGTCCGCTGCATTGATCTTTTGCAGCCAGATAACTTTTGCACAAAAGAAATATTCTCAAAAACAAATTGATGCCCTTAAAGCTGAAGTAAGCCAATTGGTACAGGAAAATCATAAAATGAGCCAAGTAATGGTGGATAAAATTTTCAGTTTTGCCGAATTAGGCTTTCATGAAGTGGAATCGTCCAAATACTTAACCAGTATTCTGGAAGAAAATGGATTTACCATAGAAAAAGGAGTGAGTGGGATACCTACTGCTTGGTTTGCAACATGGAAAAATGGGGAAGGCCCGGTTATCGCCTTGGGTTCAGACGTAGACTGTATTCCAAAAGCCTCTCAATACCCCGGAGTAGCTTATCATAAGCCCATGGTGGAGGGGGCTCCAGGCCATGGAGAGGGACACAATGCAGGAATTCCTTTAAATATTACTGCTGCTCTGGCGGTGAAGAAAATCATGGAGCGTGAAAAAATTGGAGGTACATTAATCTTATGGCCCGGAATTGCTGAAGAGTTGGTCGCAGCCAAAGCTTGGTATACGAGAGATGGCCTATTTGATAATGTTGACCTATGTATTTTCACACACGTTGGCAACAATCTTGGGGTAAGTTGGGGACAATCCTCAGGTACTGGATTAATCTCTGTGGAGTATACTTTTTCAGGTGAAGCAGCTCATTCTGCCGGCTCTCCTTGGAGAGGCAGAAGTGCCTTGGATGCAGCCGAATTGATGAATATTGGTTGGAATTACAAAAGAGAGCATTTACATCCTTTAAAAAGATCTCATTCCATTTTTACGGATGGAGGAGATCAACCTAATGTAGTGCCTTCCAAGGCTTCCATTTGGTATTATTTCCGCGATGTGACTTATGAAGGAATTATGGAAATGTATGAAACGGCTAACAAAATGGCTGAAGGTGCTGCATTGATGACTGAAACGGAAGTTAGCAGTAAAATACTGGGTACTGCTTGGCCGAGGCATTTCAATAAGGTGATTGCAGAACAGATGTACCAAAATATATTGAAAGTTGGATTGCCAGAGTGGTCAGAGGAGGATCAAATGCTGGCTAAAGCTGTTCAGGAAGAGGTAGGATCCTCCAGAGAAAATGGATTACCTACAAAACTGGATACATTGGGTTTACCTGTGACCCAACCTGTTTCTGGTGGTTCAGATGATATTGGGGATGTATCATGGGTCGTGCCTACTGTTACATTGAGATTTCCTTCTAATATCCCTGGGCTTCAAGGACATCATTGGAGTAATGCCATAGCTATGGCTACGCCGATTGCTCACAAAGGAGTAACTCAAGGAGCAAAAGCTGAGGCAATGACTATTTTGGATTTCCTTCTTAAGCCAGAGTTGGTGGACCAAGCTTGGGATTATTTTAAAAATGTTCAGACAAAGGAGACCCAATACAAGCCGATGATTATTGCTGATGATGCTCCTCCGATTTATTTAAATACCGACATCATGAATCGTTTTAAGCCTGAGTTGCAAAAGTTTTACTACGATGAGACCAAGTTTGATACTTATCTGGAACAATTAGGCGTAAAGTATCCAACAGTGAAGAAAGACTAGGAATTTCTTGTCTAAAGAAAAACAAATCAGAACCGTTAACTGAATCAATGTTTTGAAAAAATGCTAATTTAATAGTATGAATATCCGCTTTCTTATCAGTAAGAAGAAGAATATGGCTTAGTATTAACTGGAAGGGTCAGAACCCCGAAGCTTCGGACATCGGTCATCGGTCTTCCATTCGGCCAAGCAAAGAATATATGGTAACTGGCTAATTTGCGGATAATCAGATTTAAAAGTGTAATTAACTGATAATCAATGGATTCAGAACATCATTCAATAATAATTCGTGAGGCCTCATTGGAAGAGATTCTTTCGATTCATCGCGAGATACCAGAATTTCAAGGTGAGGTCTCATTGGATTTTTATAAAAACAGATTGGGTACTAAGTCTTATTTAGCCTTGGTAGCAGAATTGGAAGGCGAACTATTAGGGTTCAAAATTGGCTACGAGGGGGAGACTCCGAAAATATTTTATTCTTGGATGGGAGGAGTGAAGCCAGAGTTTAGAAAAATGAGAATTGCTGAATCTTTGGCAGATTATCAGGAAAAATGGGCTCTGGAAAAAGGGTTTGATACCGTGTATTTCAAAACAAGGAACCGCTTTTCAGACATGATTAATTTCGCTTTTAAAAGAGGTTTTCAGGTAGTAGATTTTTTTAGAAAAGGGGAAGTGGAAGATTTCAGGATTGTGATGATGAAAAAACTGGATGGTTCAAAGATTGAATTTTAGTAGTCTTCTCCATCATATTCAAAACTTAGCTTTACCTTTGTGAGATAATTCACCAGCGGTCGAATCACCCGCTTTACCAAAAATTCAAATGACTACACAAGAATTAGTGGCCTCAGGCCTACAGCTTCCAGTCATGGAAGCTTTCTATACTATCCAAGGAGAAGGACGATTTACAGGAACACCCGCATATTTTATCAGACTGGGAGGTTGTGATGTGGGCTGCGTTTGGTGTGATGTTAAGGAATCATGGGAAGCAGGGAAATGGCCTGTATTAGCTATTGAAGAAATAGTAGAAGAGGCAATAAAATATCCTGGCAGATTAGTGGTGATTACCGGAGGAGAGCCATTGATGTATGACTTGGCACCTTTGACCCGTCTTTTGAAAGAAAATGGCTTCACTACCAATATTGAGACATCAGGGGCGCATCCTTTTTCAGGAGACTTTGATTGGGTATGTTTTTCTCCAAAAAAATTCAAGAAGCCTCACGCGTCCATTTATTCAGAGGCTGATGAACTGAAAGTGGTAATTTTTCATCAAAGTGATTTCAAATTTGCAGAAGAACATGCTGCATTGGTGAATAAAAGTTGCGAGTTAAGGCTACAACCAGAGTGGGGTAAGGCTGAAAAATTCACTTCTGAGATCATAAACTATGTGAAAAATCATCCAACTTGGAATATTTCCCTACAAACTCATAAATTTATGGATATTCCATAAGTTCATGCGCCCTGTTTTAGTAGGAATTCTTCTTTTGTTATTGACTTCCCATGCATTTGCACAGGATTTTTCCATTATTGATGGGCGGGCAATTCGTTTTTACAAGGAAGGAGAGCAGCTAATTTTGGAAAGGAGATATGATGCTGCCTTAGAAAAATTCAAGGATGCGATCAATCGAGAGGCATCTTTTTTGGAAGCCTACGTCAAAATGTCTCAGCTCTTGATTACCATGGGGAATTTGGAAGAGGCCGAAAGAGTAGCTGAGTCTGGAAGATCCAGATTGAGTGGGAAAAATGCAACGCCTAAGCACAGTGCTGACATTGGCTGGGTTTTCTCCAACATTTATTTGCAAAAAGGAGAATTCGAAAAAGCCTACAAGCAGTTTGAAGCCATAGATCCTTTATTGGATGATTCCTTTCGCTCTCATGTTTATTATAAAGAGATGAAAACCCAGATGGAATTTCTCAAAACTCAATTGGGAAAATCCATGTCCATAGAAAAGGAAAAACTCGAGGCTCCTCTAAACCAATTTCAATTGCAATACTTTCCTGTCTTAACTGCGGATGGGAAGCAGATTCTTTTTACCAAAAGAGATGGTACGGGCAATTATGATAAAGAAGATATTTTTACCTCCTTTTTAAGCGAGTCAGACGAATGGTCTGTTCCCAGAAGTATAGCATCGACGATCAACTCACAATACAATGAGGGAACTTGCTCGGTAACCGCAGACGGAAATATTCTTATTTACACTTCATGTGATGCGCCTGATTCTGAAGGCAGCTGTGATTTATATGTAGCCTATAAGGTCAACGGAACTTGGCAGAGGCCCAGAAATATGGGTAAAAAGGTGAATTCAAGGTCCTGGGATTCCCAGCCATCCTTGTCGGCCGATGGTCGAATCCTGTTTTTCTCTTCTAATAGAAAAGGTGGCTATGGAGGAAATGATATATGGTATTCAGTCAGATTAGCTGATGGGAGTTGGGCTGAAGCCAAAAATCTTGGGGAAACTGTCAATACACCTAAGGATGAGATTTCACCTTTTATGTTTTTTAATAATGAAATCTTGTTTTTTGCTTCAGACGGTCATCAGGGTTTCGGAGGGATGGACATATTCTTATCCCGAGTAAAGGATGGAAAGTTTACCAAACCCGAAAATCTAGGTCTACCTATCAATGATCAACTAGATCAAGTTGCCTTGTTTATTACAGCTCAAAAAGACTATGCATATTTCACGGAGCTAGCGAGTTCAGAAAATGGTAGAGATAGGTCCTTATTGTATAGATTCAAATTCCCGAAGGATATATATCTAGGCGAAAACCTGACTGTTACAGGCGGGAGAGTTTTTAATTCTAAAACAGGAGATCCGATAGATGCTACTCTTTCCTTGGTTTCGCTAACGAATGACAGTACGCTTTATGAATTTAAAGCTGATGGTAAAACGGGTGAATTTATGATGCTTTATCCTGAAAAGTCAATTTCAGGTCTATATGTGGAGAAGAAAGGGTACCTGCCGAAGATTTATAATGTAGAAAGAGACAAGCTTCAAAATGTAAAGGATTTGGAGGTACAATTGACTCCGGTTGCTTCAGGTGAGGAGTTTGTTTTTGAAAATGTATTTTTTGATTTCGATAAATATAATCTGAAGCAAGAGTCCATGTCTTCTCTGAAGCGATTGGTGAAGTTTCTCAATGAAAACCCCAATGTTAATATCATGGTTACCGGCCACACTGACAACGTGGGTTCTTCCGCATATAATCAAACACTCAGCTTGCAAAGAGCTAAGAGTGTTCAGGATTATTTGATCCAAAATGGAATGCATCCGGGTAGGGTTTTGGTGGAAGGAAAAGGAGATAAAGAACCGATGGTTCCAAATACCAATGCTCAAAATCAAGCCTTAAACAGGAGGATTACTATACGAGTTTTGTGATTTTTTGAATCGTATAGCCCTAAGTTGATTTGCTCGTAATTGCAGAATAAAATTCTGTATTAGCGAGAAAAAACAAATACTATTTATCAGCTTTAAAATACTGTATTAGCTATATTTTTCATTTATTATAATATGCAATTTTTAATATTTAATAAACCTTATTTCATATCTAAATAATTTTGCGAAAAATTAAAAAAGGGCAATAAAAATTGGAATTGTATTTTTTTTCTTAAATTTTTTAGACAAATTTAAGATTTAGTATTAAAAATTAACTTTTGTTAACATTGAGATAATGTATCTAATTCAGAATTAAATATCACATATGATATTTATTCCAAAATTAATTCTGAAATTATCTTTTTTATCAAATTCTGAACGTACTTTTTATTATAAACAATTCTAAATTTTATGGGTAGTGCTCTTGGGATATTCAAAGATATCGGATATCATTGAACTTATTTTAAACCATAATCAAACCAAATATGAGGAAAGTTTTACTTCTAGGACTCATGCTGTTTTTGGGAAGTGCGGTAGCATTTGCCCAAAATCGTGTGATTACTGGTACTGTTACCTCAACCGAGGATAACTTGGGAGTACCAGGAGCGACTGTTCTGGTAAAGGGAACTACGATTGGTACTGCCACCGACTTGGATGGTAATTATTCAATCAGTGTTCCAGCCGGAAGCAATGTTTTGGTCTTTAGCTTTGTAGGCTTAAGACAGCAGGAAGTGAGCATCGGAAACAGAACTACCATCAATGTAGCTTTGGAGCCAGATGTTCAAGCTCTTTCTGAATTCGTGATCACATCATACGGTGATCAGTCGAAAAGAGAAATTACAGGTGCGATTGCGTCTGTGAAAGGTGAGGTTTTCGAAAACCTGCCTGTTCAATCATTTGACCGTGCAATGCAAGGTCGAATTGCGGGTGTTCAGGTGACTTCGACTTCTGGAGCTCCAGGAGGTACTTTGAACGTTCGAATTCGAGGCGTAGGTTCGATCAACGCAGGAAATGATCCACTTTATATCGTTGACGGTGTGCAGGTGGCTTCAGGATCCTTGTCTGGTCAGGGACCTCAAAATGCCTTGGCATCTATCAATCCAAATGACATTGAGTCAATTGAAGTATTGAAGGATGCTGCAGCTGCTTCCATTTACGGTGCTCAGGCAGCCAATGGTGTTGTATTGATCACTACTAAAAAAGGGAAAAAGGGTGTAACTAAAACAAAAATCACTGCTCAGGAAGGTATAGTACAACCTTTGAATCTATATGAGGTGATGAATGCTACTCAGTTGGCTACAATCAAGCGTGATGCTTACATTAACGCCGGATTGAATCCAGCAAACGCAGCTGCTACTTATGGAAACCCTGAGGATCCAAACTTACAGTCTTATGATTGGGTAGATGAGTTGTACAGACAAGGAAGACTTTCTGTTTATGACGTTTCAGTTTCTGGAGGTGATGAGAAGACTAACTTCTATCTTTCTGGATCTTACACTAACCAAGAAGGTCAAATTGTTCAGTCTAGTTATGAGAGAGCAACTGGTCGTTTGAATGTGACTCACAGGCCAAATAAAAAGTTGACTGTCGCTGCCAACCTTTCTTTGGCATACCAAAGAACATTGGGAACCATTGCAAATGGTAACTTCGTGAATGGTCCTTTCTCTGCTGGTTTTACCATGAGACCTAATGTACCTATCTACAATGAAGATGGTTCATTCAAAGCAGATTATCCTTCTAACCATAACTTCGGTTACAACATCGTGCAAGGTGTTTATGAAGAATTGAGGAGAGGTACTTCAGTTCAGACTGTTTCTAACTTGCAAGCGAATTATCAGATCACTCCTTGGTTGAGCTGGACATCTTATTTTGGTTTGGACTTCTCTGACAATAGAGATGAAAACAACAGACCATCTACAATTCCAGTATTCTCTTCTTTTGGTGGTCAGTCTTTTTATGCCGATAGAAGAAACAATAACTTCAACACCAACCATAACTTGAATTTCAACAAGAAATTCGGTGATGTACATACTATTACCGGTTTGGCTGGTTATGAATATAAAGGATTCCAATCTGAAGAGACTACAGCAACTGGTCGTGGATTTGCTAATCCAACTTTGAGATATCTTCAAAATGCTGCGACTCCTTTCGCAGTAGGAGGTTTCTTTACTGAATTCAAAAGAATCGGTGTATTTGGAAACGTGAAATATAACTACGATGACAGATACGATGCTGAATTCACAATCAGAAGAGACGGTCACTCAAGATTTGGTGCTCAAAACCAGTGGGGTACATTTGGAGCTGCTTCAGTAGGATGGAGAGTTTCTTCTGAATCTTTTATGCAAGATTTGACTTGGTTGGACAACTTAAGAGTTAGAGCATCTTTCGGTATCACAGGTAACTCTGATATCGCAAACTTCGCTTCAAGAACCCTTGTAGGAAACACTGGACAATATTTAGGTTCAGGTTCCTTAGGTCTTTCTCAGTTGGGTAACGATCTATTGACTTGGGAAGAGTCTAAGACTATCAACTTAGGTGTTGACTGGACTATTTTCAATGGTAGATTGATCGGTACAGTTGATTTCTGGAGAAAGGACTCTGAATCATTGTTATTTGACACACCTCTTCCAATTGATTCAGGATTTGGAAGTATTACGAGAAATACAGGCTCCGTAAGAAATCAAGGGATTGATATTGATTTGCAGACTGTGAACGTTGTATCTGGAAAATTCCAGTGGAATACAGGATTCAACATCACATTCTTGGAGAATGAATTAAGAGAGTTATATGATGGACGAGATAGAATTGGAAATGATCTTATTGTAGGTAGACCAATTTCATTCTGGTATACTCATAGATTCTTGGGTGTTAACCCAGCAAATGGTAGAGCAATGTACGATGATGCGAATGGAGGATATACCTACATCGTAGGTGAATCAACTCTTCAATACATCGGAAGTGGATTGCCAACTAGCTATGGTGGTTTATCAAACACTTTCTCTTATGGTCCTGTGTCTTTGGAGGTATTCTTCCAAGGTCAATTTGGAAACTTAGCTGGAAACCAGGATATGTTTAACCTTGAAGATTGGGGAGCATCTACTGGTAACTTAAGAACTAACCAGTTGAGCTATTGGAAGCAGCCAGGTGATATCACTACTGTAGGTCGTCCTTACGAAGGTGGTCAGGCTCCAGGAACTTCAAATATTGATACTTTCTCTACTCGATTCTTAAGTGATGGTGGATATATAAGATTGAAGCAAGTGACATTGAACTATGTACTTCCAAGTGCTGCTGCACAGAAAATTGGAATGCAAGGACTGAGCGCTTTCGTTCAAGGCTTGAACTTGGCCACATTTACGAAGTATACTGGTCAGGATCCAGAAGTTGTGGGTATTAGAGAATTTGTATCAATTGGACGTTTCCCGAATGCGAGACAGTTCTCAGCAGGTTTAACCTTAACCTTCTAATTTGAATATAGCTATGAAAAATATATTTAGAATAATGGTATTTGGTGGTGCTCTAGTAGCAGCATCTTGTACTGATCTAGAAACAACTCCTAGACAAAGCTTAACTCCAGGCACTGCTCTAGCAGATGCAAATGGATACGAATCATTGGCTTTGTCAATGTATGGAAGAGCAAGAGCTTTTGGTTATTACGGTCAAAATATGATGATAGAGCCTGAAATTTTAGCAGATAATTTAAGGATAATAGCTAATACAGGCAGATATATTGGCGAAGAGGCTAATGCAGATAGAGCCCATTTTAATCTATGGGATTTTAATCCTAACAACAACTCATTCAGAGGTGTTTATGCTGGGATCAATGATGCAAATATTGTTTTAGCCGGAATTGAAAATGTGCCAGGGCAGGAGTCCTTAAAAAATAGAGTGAAAGGCGAAGCCCACTTTATGAGAGCTTTGTTCTATTTCGATTTGGCAAGGGTGTATGGTTATGAGCCAGGTAAAGAAGTGAATGGCTGGGATAAATCAGTTATATTGAGAACTGAGCCTACTTTAGGTTTCTCTAATGCTGATTTCAGAGCTAGAGCTACAAACCGTCAGGTTTATGATCAAATTATCTCTGATTTGCAAGCGGCTGTTAACTTGTTGCCAACAGCTACTCTAAGAAATGCTTCAGTTTATAGAGCAAGTAGAGGTGCTGCACAGGCATTGCTAGCTAGAGTTTACTTATATGACTCTAAGTTTGCTGAGGCTGCTGCTTCTGCATCAGCTGCAATGGCTTCTTTCGGAATCACTGATGACGGAACAGGCTTAGCGACACCAGCTAATTATATTTCTGGATTCTCTACTGCCCCTAACCCTGAATCTTTATTCGAAATTGAGATTCGTTCTAATGACTGGTCTACTGTTGACGGTGTAAACAACTCTGTATGTTCTTTGACTGCGAATGTTTTTGCAAGTGCTCAGTTTATTGTTACGGCTACTGATGAATTAATTAATTCTTATGAAACTGGTGATGTAAGAAGAAATGCATGGGTGGCCACTACTAGATCAGGTGCTTCTGGTACTGTATATAGATCTGCTAAGTGGTTAGGACATAAAGGTGATTTCTTGGAGAACCTTCCTATTATCCGTGCTGCTGAATTGTTCTTAATCCGTGCCGAAGCAAGATATAGAACCAATGATGCTGCAGGTGCCAGAGCTGACTTGAATGCTTTGAGATCCAAAAGAGGATTGGGAGCTGTAGATGCCGCACTTTCCGGTCAGGCATTGTTTAATCAAATCATGTTGGAAAGAAGACAAGAGTTCGCGTTGGAAGGTCATAGATGGTTTGATTTGAAAAGAAATGGAATGCCAATTACAAAGGCTGGCAGGTTTGAAACCGTTCCTTACAATGATTATAGATTGCTTGCTCCACTTCCAACTGGCGAGCTTCAGTTGAATGATCAGTTGGAGCAAAACCCTGGTTATAACTAAAAAACAGAAAACTAATTATGAAAAAGTTATATATCTTATTCGCAGTAGCATTTGCCTCTTTGGCAATGACTTCCTGCTTTGATGATCCGGGGCGAGAAGTGTTCTTTGACGGAAACGTTGTTGAGTTTCATGACGGAAATCTTCCTAATGGATTCACAACAACTAAAGTCAGAAGAAACGCAACTCAAACTGATCAGGTTGATATTCAGGTGAATAGAGTATCAACAAATGCAAGTGGTGCTATCACCGTTAATATTGGGGTAGATCCAGCATCAACTGCCATTCAAGGTGTTCATGTGAATTTCACAGGAACTACAGTGACGATTCCTGCTGGACAATTTGTTGCAACATTCCCTGTTACTATCCTTACAGGAAATATTAATCCAGGAGAGCGACCAGTTCTTAAATTGATAATGCAATCTGCAACTGGTGCTGATATTTCTACCAATTATGGAGATCTAGATTTGAACATTAACGTTATATGCGAATCTAAAATTTCAACTGAGGCAGATACTTGGACAGCAACCAGTAATTCCAGATTTGGAACATTTACAGCAGACGTAAAAGTTGTTCCAGTTGCAGGAGTGGCTGGCCAATATACAATTTCAGATATTTCTGCTGGATTGTATGCTGCATTTGGTTTCAGTACTACTCAATCAGCGATTTATGCAGATAACTGTAATAAACTGACATTCGTTAGGGTAGTACAATCTCAATTTGGTGGCTTGGGTGGCCCAAGAATAGATCCAAAAGTGGGTTCTTTTGACCCTGCTACAAATACCATGATTATCTACTGGAGTGATTCCGGAAATAACATTGATGGAAGAACTACTTTAGTTAAAAAGTAATAGAATTTGATTCAAATTAAAAAAGGAGGGTTTCCCTCCTTTTTTTTGCTTTTATTTATATAAACGGGATTATTAATAGTTAGGCTTGAATTAAATTGAACCTAATTTGAATTATTTCCTGTTAAAATTTATAAACCCAAGCAGTTGTATAACAGTTTGTTGTTATAATGAGGCGCGATATGAGATTATTAGTAATAATTGCTTTTGTAATAATGGGGGGAACACTCCATGCACAAGAGACCGAGGACAAAAAAGGACTTTTAAGACAAGCAAGGATTGAAGTTAAATCCGATCTTCAAAAGCATTTGGATAAACTTAGTTTTTCAGGAAGTTTGTCCAATAAGAAATATGATTTTTTGAATTCCGAGGGCAAAATAAACCTAGAGGGTGGATTTCAGTCTAAGGTACAATACTTAGATGAATCAGGATTTCCTGTGTTTTATGCCCCGATGAACTTAAACGCAGCCAAGACAACAGGTGCAAATACACTTCAGCCTGGTGGGAGTTTGGGGCTAAATTTAACTGGGAAGGGATTAACTGTCGGGATTTTTGATCAAACCCGTCCAAAACCAGATCATGTTGAGTTTGGGAATAGACTTACTCAAATAGATGGATCTTCGGAGCAATTAAGCACACATGCTACACACGTTACTGGTACAGTGTTAGGTTCAGGTGTAAATGCTCAAGCAAAAGGCATGGCCTATGAAGCTACCGGATGGTCTTTTAACTGGGAATCTGATATTTCTAAAATGAATGCCAATGCTTATGATGCAGACACCAAGCCCAATGGCATGCTGATTTCTAACCATTCTTATGGAATTGTTCTAGGGTGGAGGTTTAGTAATGGTACTTGGACTTGGTTTGGTAACCCTAGTGTTGATCCCAAAAGAGATTGGAGATTTGGATTTTACTCTACCAAAAGCCAGGCTATAGATGAATTATTATTTACCAAACCTTACTACAGTGTGGTTTGGTCAGCGGGTAATGATAGAGATGACGTAGGGGACGGAACTAGGGATCCAGATGGACCTGACGATACAATTGGTCCGGAAGGTGTTGCAAAAAATAATTTTACCATAGGTGCTGTCGAGCAGGTTTTGAATTATACTGTTCCTGAAGATGTCAAAATGAGTAATTTTTCTTCTTGGGGTCCTGTTGACGATGGCCGAATCAAGCCGGACTTTGTAGCGATGGGCGTTAATGTATTTAGCGCTTCGATTAATTCAGGAGGACAAGATGGCTATGCCAGTCAAAGTGGGACTTCTATGGCGGCTCCTAATGCAACCGGCTCCATGTTTTTATTGCAGCAATTATACTCTAATAGAAATTCTGGTCGATTCATGCTTTCTTCTGCGCTGAAGGCTTTGACCATACACACTACCAAAGAAGCAGGCCCTGCTCCGGGACCAGATTATATGTACGGCTGGGGCTTGTTGGATGTGAATGCTGCTGCCAAAATAATTTTAAATGAAGACGGAAGTTCTTCTTTTATCAGAGAAGATATTTTGGGGAATAAAGAGGTTCAGGAATTTGAATTTGTTTCTGACGGTGTAACTCCTATTCGTGCGACTATTGCATGGACAGATCCCGCAGGTACACCACCAGGTACAGCTAATAATCCAACAAATCTGATGTTGGTCAATGATTTGGATTTGAGAATCTTCGATGAAGATGGAAAAGAATTTTTTCCATGGACATTAGATCCATCCCAAAGAGCAGGTGCAAGAGGGGATAGAACGAAAGATAATTTTCGGGACAATGTGGAGCAGGTGTATATTGAATCCCCACAAGCAAAGAAATATAGAGTGAGAATTTCTCATAAGGGAGATTTGAAATTCAATGTTCAGCAATATTCTCTAGTATTCACTGCTGGAGTAATTGATGGCTCTGATGAAACATTATACTGGATCGGTGGCACCTCAGGTGACTGGAACAACGGAGCAAATTGGTCCACTTCAGTAGATGGCCCAGCAGCAGGAAGGGCTCCAAAGGCATCTACCCGAGTAGTCTTTGAGGGTTCCAATTCGGGAAATACTACTGTCTCTTTGGATTCCAATGTAGATATCTTCAGTCTTAATTTCTTTGGAAATCAGATTGTAACTCTAGACTTAAAAGGAAATCAAATTGATGCTTCTGGAGGCCTGCGAATCAGTAATCAGATTACGACCATCAAAAATGGAGAAATTAACTTCTCTGCTGTCAACTCCAACTCTAAACTAGTTGAATTGAGTCAAGCTTCCTTTGAAAATGTTAAAATCAACTTCTTGGAAGGTAATTGGAAAGTGTTGTCCGGAGAGCTATTGGATGATATTATTATCGATAATGCAAAAGTGGAATTTGATTATAGTCAGGTTCGCGTGAATTCATTTGCAATCCTAGGTACAGGGGAGTTGAAAGGAAGCTTTGATACCTTTACTTTCAAAAAGGATTTCATTGTGGAAAGCTCCGGTACTATCAAGTCTGGTGTCAATACGGTTTTCTCTGGAACCGATGGGATCTTCAATAATTTAGCAACTCAAGCTGTCAAATCTTTATTTGCAAGTTCTGGTAAATTGACCATTTCTAGTGGTGGGATAGAGGAACTAGGTGCTTCCAGTGCAGAAATAATTTTGAACAAAGATCAGCTGTCAGTTGGAAGGCTAAATATTGGACCTGCATCAGTAATCAATTTAGGTGGAAGTTCCGAGCTAGTAATTACCGACACTATTTCTTCTACCGCAACCCTGACGCAAAAAGCAAAAATTCAAGCAACGGGTAAAGGAAAGGTTATTCACGATATTTATAGAAAATATTGTTTTGAGCACATTTCTGTTACTAATGTGGATATATCAGGTGATGCAATTATTAATTTGGGGATAGGAGCAGAGGTAAACAATTCTTCTGGATGGCTTCAGCAAAATTGTGGTGAGGTTCTATTTGCAAATTTCAAATCCACTTTTCCTTGTGTTGGAGCTGCTGTCAACTTTGAAAATCTAAGTGAAGGGAATATTTCCACTTTTTTATGGGATTTTGGTGGTTTGGGAGTGTCTAATTTGCAAAATCCGTTTTTTGTATTTGATAATGCAGGTGAATATTTGGTAAAACTTACCGTTTCAAATGCAGAAGGCTCTACAACCTTTGAAAGAAGTATTCAAATAGGCGAAAATACGCTTCAAAAGCCTGCTATTGTAGTAAATGGAATTACGCTTACCTCTCAAACGCCTGGCAGCTCGTATCAGTGGTATTTGAATGGAGAAAAAATACCAGGTGCAACAAGCAGGTCTTTGGAAGCTTCAGGAGATGGATCTTATCAAGTAGCGATTTTTGGAGAGGCATGTAATAGAGTATCTGATCCGGTAGTTATTTCAGCTATTCCTGACCAAGAGGTTGAATTAAGCAGGTTTGGTATTTTCGTAGGGCCAATTCCTTCCCAGGATCAACTGACAGTTACATTTACGAATAGCTATACAGGGCCTATTACGCTGTCAATTTTGGATATGGCTGGGAGGGTTTATAGAAGTGTTGAAATAGGAAAAAATACAGAGTCTGTGGAAGTCAACATGAATCTTCCTGCCAGTAATGGACTTTACATATTAAGAATAAAAACCAACAATTTAACTTTATACAAAAAAGTAATCAAACAATGAAGAAGTTTTTCGTAGTAGTTGCACTACTCATTTCAAACCTGTCATATGGGCAGATAAGCAATGTGGATCTGAATGGCTCACCGGCTCGTCTTTCCACTTATTCAGAAATAGATGGTTCTCCTTATTTATTTGAAGACTGGGCAAGAGCAGATATTTCACTATCCAATGCAGGATTGAAGGAAAATGTAGCTTATAAGTTCAATATTTATGAAAATGAGTTAGAGGTGATCAATGAGGCTGGAAATAAAATCTATTTGAACAAAGCCTATATTGAATATGCTATGTTGGAACGTCCGTCTATTATCATTGCGAATGGAAGTAATGAAGGGATGCTTACCAAGCTACTGTTTAAAAAAGGGTATGGAATGATTAGCGGAGTTAAGGATACTGATTTAGTCAATGTGATTGCAGAAGGAAAGAAGTATACCTTGGTCAGAAAGTTTCAGACAGATTTAGTAACACCGCCGAAGAATAGCTATTCTCCAACTCCAGGAAGAATGTTTGTGTTTGAGCAGAGTTTCTACCTGATTGATTCAAATAATGAGGTGAACTCGGTTAGAAACAGGACTAATAATATTGTGAAGTCTCTGGCTGATGATGATCAGGCTGAGGCAAAGCAAATCATCAAGGATAATAAGCTTGACTTAAGCAGGGAAGATCATATGGTGATCTTTTTTCAGAAGCTGAACCAAGAGGCCTAAAGCGAATTTAAAATGAGTTTAAACCCGGACGTAAGTCTGGGTTTTTTTTTGATTTTTTCTTTCAATAAATCAACAAAACCCAATGTTTCATTGAATCCAAATACTGTCAAAATTAATTGTAATAAATAAGTATTAGGTGGGTTATTTTAATTTCATATCTTTTAGATACCGCAGTGATTTTTCTAAATTTTATTCAATATTGGCTTTAAAAAAGTTAAGTTTTTTTTTGAAATAATTTTTCAAAATAAAATTTCGATAAATTCAAGAACTCTTTATTTTAATGAAATTAAGTTATTTAGAGTTTATTTTTTTACTTTTTAAAAGTTTATTTTCAATATAAAATATTTATATTATTTATATATAAGGCTTAAATATTATTGTTATATATTCTACGTAAGTTTTATTTATTGCATTTTTTTTTAAAAAAAATTGAATTTTTTTTATTTCCATTATGCAATTTGTTTTATTTAATTAAATTAATAAAAGTCCTAATAAAATATTTTTTGAAAAAATTAAAATTTTGTTAAAATATTTTAAAGCCAATAAAATTCTTTTTGAGATTATTTTTAGACATAATAACAATATAAAATATTGTAAAAATTTATTTTTATGTAATTTAATATAACTTTTTAATTAAATATATTATTAGCCTTTTGTAATGAACCTCTTTGTTAATTGAATATTTCGAAATATCATTGGAATTAAATTAAACCAAATTCTAACTTAATATGAGGAAAGTTTTACTTCTAGGACTCATGCTATTTTTGAGTAGTGCTATTGCATTCGCTCAAAGTCGTGTGATCACAGGTACAGTTACTTCTGCCGAGGACGGTATGGGTGTACCAGGAGCAACTATTCTCGTGAAAGGTACTCAGATAGGTGTTGCCACTGATATTGATGGCAAATACTCGATCAACGTTCCTTCCGGGAATAATGTGCTAGTTTATAGTTTCGTGGGTCTGTTGACTCAGGAGGTTTCGATTGGTAACAAGAGTATTATCGATGTTACTTTACAATCTGATGTAACTGCCTTGGGAGAGGTGATTGTTACAGGTTATGGTACTCAGCTAAAAAGAGAAGTAACTGGAGCGGTTTCATCTGTAAAAGGTGAGGCAATCCAGAACTTACCTATGCAGTCATTTGATAGAGCATTGCAAGGTAGGGCAGCTGGAGTTCAAGTAAGATCTTCTAACGGTCTTCCAGGCGGTGCAGTAAATATCCGTATTCGTGGTGTTGGTTCAATCAATGCAGGTAATGAGCCATTATTCATCGTGGATGGTGTTCAGTTGAATAACCAGTCAAATGCCTCTTTTACTCAATCTAACCCTCTAGCCTTCTTGAATCCAAATGACATTGAGTCAATGGAAATTTTAAAAGATGCGGCTTCAGCGGCTATTTATGGGTCACAGGCAGCAAACGGCGTAGTAATCATCACCACTAAAAGAGGTAAGCAGGGTAAAGCAAAATTTGAATTCAATGCTTTCTCTGGTGAAACTCAGCCGATGAAGTACTTAGATGTATTAGGTGGGGCAGAATGGTATCAAATGAGAAGGGATGCACATGTTAATTCTGGAGTAGCAAACCCAGAAGCGACAGCATTACTTAATATGGGTGCAAGACCATCAAATTGGCAGCAACTAACTGCTGCAGAGCTTAATGATATAGGTTTAGGTTTGCCTACCTATGATTGGCAAAGAGCAGTTATGGGAACAGGAAGATTACAGAACTACGAGATGTCGGTATCAGGGGGTGATGAAAAGACAACTTTCTTCTTATCAGGATCTTACAATTATCAGGAGTCTTCCTTCAAACCTGTTGACTTTGAGCGTGGAACTGTAAAGGTTGCCCTATCCCACCAGGCTAACAGTAAGTTAAACATTGAAACCAACATTAACTTATCTACATTCCAACAAAATGTTCCATTTGCAGTAGCTGGATCTTTTCTCGGAAGCCCTGCTTTCTCGGCATCTGCTATTTTGCCACATAACCCGATATATAACGAGGATGGAACCTTCAACACAAGTATTGGTGGTGTTCTAGGTCAGAATGTGGTCTTAGTAAATGAATATAACTCAGGTCTTCAAAGGACCAATACAGTAGTAGGTAATATTGTTGGTACCTACAAAATCCTAAATAATTTATCATTCAGGTCTCTATATGGTCTGGATTATAGATTACTACAAGGTGAAAGATACACTGATCCAAGAACCCCTGATGGGGCTGGTGTAAGAGGTAGAGCTTCTGCCCAACAAGATTGGAGAACAAGATTCATTACGACTCAAACCTTGAATTGGAATAAATCCTACAATGGAGTTCACAATCTTTCTGCTTTACTAGGGTTTGAATTTCTCTCTGAGACAAGAGAGGCTTTATCAGGTACTGGAATTGGATTCCCGACCTTCCAATTTAGAACAATCCAAACTGCTGCCACTCCGGAATCAATTACTGGTTTCTGGACTGGTTATAAGAGAATTGGTATGTTTGGATCAGTTAACTATGACTATAAGAAAAAATATCTTGCTACCCTAACAGCTAGATATGATGGGTCTTCTAGATTCGGAGCCAATAATCAATTTGGTCTTTTTCCATCAATCCGAGTAGGCTGGAGTATTGTTGAGGAAGAGTTTCTTAAGGAGTCGACAGCTGTTTCTGAATTAAAGTTAAGAGCTTCCTACGGTTTGACGGGTAATGACCAAATTGGAAACTTTGCAGCAAGAGGTCTTTATGGTGGAGCAGGAAATTACTCAGGAAATGCAGGTATCCGTCCATCGTCTCTGGCCAATCTTAATCTAGGATGGGAAACTAACGAAACCCTTAATTTAGGTGTTGATTACGGTTTCTTAAGTAACAGAATAACTGGTTCCATTGACGTATTCGATAGAAGAACAAACGACTTGTTGTTAGATCAACCTATCCTTTGGACTAATGGATTTGATAATATTGCTAACAACGTAGGTGAGTTGCAGAATAAGGGTATTGAATTTGAACTAACGACAGTGAATGTTGATACAAGAGGGTTCAGATGGAATACTACATTCAACTTTACAAAAATTAAAAACCAAGTTTTAAGTCTATACGATGGGTTAGAGTTTTTACCGGCAAATCCAGGTATTGCAGTGGGTCAGCCTATTGGTAACCCTGCTTTTGCAGGCGATGTAGCTCCAGGATCTTGGTTTGTGGCCGAATACGCAGGTGTTAACCCAGCTACCGGTAGACCAATGTGGTATGATATCAATAGAAATATCACATACCTTCCAATCGCAGCTGACCGTATTTATTACGGTTCCAACTTGGCTACTACTTATGGAGGTTTGAATAACTCTTTCTCATATAAAGGATTTGAGCTCACCGCTTTCTTTACCTATGAGTATGGTGCAATTGTTTCTGATGGACAGTACAACTTCTTGAGAGAAAATGGTACCAGACTTACCTTAAATGCATTGAGAGAAGTGAATGATAGATCTTGGACAACTCCTGGCCAAATTACAGATATCCCAAGAAATCTTACTACAAACGCAGGCAATGAACCAAGAGGTGCTGGAAGAAACTCTGGATCAGCAAACCTTTTAAAAGCTGATTTTATCCGCCTTTCTCAAGTAACTGTAGGATATACCTTTAATACAGCTTTAGTAAATAGAATTGGACTTTCAAGAGCAAGAGTGTATGCTCAAGGGTTGAATTTATGGACATATACTGATTATCCTGGTTATGACCCTGAATTTACTGGAGCTGGAACGGGTCAGATTCCTTTGACAAAGAATTATACTGTTGGTGTTCAAATCGGATTCTAATACCTAAATAGATGAAAAAAATATTTAATATTAACAAACTTGTACTTTCGTTTTCCCTAACAGCCGTGTTTTTGTTTGGGTCATGTGAAAGTGCACTTGAAGTGGAGCCTAGGCAATCTATCGATGCTAATGGTGCACTCAGTTCACCTGATGCTGTTGATGCAGCAATTAATTCGGTGTACGCGAGATTACGTTCTGTAAGGAATTACGGAAGAGATTTATTTGCCTTAGCTGATGCTTTGGCTGATGTAGGGCAAACTACTAGTAACTCAGGACGTTTGATCGGCGAAAATAATAATCAGCCAAATGCACATTTTCAAGCTGGTTTTTGGCAGAACTCCTACTTTGCAATCAATGAAGCAAATCTAATCATTGATGGCTTAGCAGGTGTGCAAGGAGCAAGTCAAGCTCAAAGGGATAGATGGGAAGGAGAAGCTAAATTTCTTCGGGCATTATATTATTTTGACCTGGTAAAAGTTTATTCTTATATCCCTACAGCTGTCTATCAGCCGGGAGTAATTGATCAGGGTGGTATTCCTTTGGTAACTCAAGGTGCAATTACATCAGACGCAGCATTTAACAGACAGCCTGCTAGAGCCTCAATTGATGCCGTTTATGATCAGATTTATTCAGACTTAGAGGACGCTAAAAGGTTGTTGACTTCCAGAGGAGTTCAGTACGCCTCTTCAGCAGCAGCATCAGCACTTCTTTCTAGAGTTGCTTTGTATAAAGGTGATTGGACTAAGGCAGTAGCAGAATCAACTCTTGCTTTGAATAGTAATGTTGGGTCTGTTTTGTCAGGAAACGCGTACGTAAGTGGCTGGAGATCTCCTGTTAATCCAGAGTCAATGTTTGAAGTAAGATTTGCTTTGGCGGAAGAATCAATTGGGGTAAATGAGTCATTGCAGTCGTCTTATACAGCACTTCTGAATTTAACGAATAAAAACTCTCAAGGAGGCTGGGGTGACTTTATTCCTAATGCTACTGTAAGAGGATTTTTCGGTTTGACTCAATTACAAATTGGAACTCCTGCAACAGATAATAATAATTGGGATGTTACTAGAAATTCCGATATACGCGCACAACTCTACACTACAGGCAACACTGTAAGGGGAGCAGGTCGTCAAATTGAATGTACCAAGTTTCTCTCCAAAAGTGGTTTTGCTTATGCTGATAACGTTCCTGTTATTAGAAAGTCAGAAATGCATTTAAATAGAGCAGAAGCAAATTACAGACTTGGAAATATTACTGAGGCCTTAGCGGAATTAAATACATTTAAAGGTTTGAGAGGGCTTTCAGCAGTTACTCTATCAGGGAACGCAATTTTGGAAGAAATCCTATTGGAAAGATTCAAAGAATTTGCTTTTGAAGGTCAAAGATTTTTCGATTTGAAACGAAATGGACGTGCTATTGTAAAAACCACTCCTAATGTTAACGTTCAATTCGACGATTTCAGAATTTTACCTCCAATTCCTCAAAGGGAAGTAGATGGGAACCCAAATCTTAACCAAAATAGAGGCTACTAAAATTGAAATTATGAAAAAGATACTATCATTATTATCCTTGCTCGTAGTTCTCGGATTCAGCTCTTGTATTGATCAGGAATATCCTCTATGGGATGGTTCTTTGGTAGAATTCCAGGATGCAGTTGTGAGAACTCCTGTGGCGGGTCAATCATATCCACGAATCACTGTGAATAATAAAGTAGGAACAGTTAGTCTTCAAGTTAACCTAGTTGCTCCTCAAAGATCCAGTGACGAAACAATCAATTATTCTGTGGTGCCAGAAGGTACTACTGCCGTTGCTGGAACAGACTACTCAGTATCAGGATCTTTAGTAATCCCAGCCAATTCAAGTACTGGAACCCTCACAGTAAATGTGGTTGATACTGGTTCACTAGGCGGATCCGTAGATTTGCTTTTGAGACTAGATGGAAATGCTTCAGTTTCTCCAAGTGAGAATTACAAGCAGGTTCAAATCAGAATAACTAGATAATCTAGAGAAATAATTATTTAAAAGACCGGGAATATTCCCCGGTCTTTTTTTTCTTAAAATAATCTAAAACTATGAAAATAATCAATTTGCTAATTGTTTGCTTTTTATTTCCTATTGTCACGTTTGCTCAATTATCAGTTTTGAGAGATTCTGGGACTGGTCAGCCTATTATTACAAATCCATACAAGGAAGTGAAGGGTACTCCTTACATAAGTGAATTCAATGAGGGAACGATTGTCTTATTGGGAGGGCAGTTAGTCGAAGGTCTTCAAATTGCCCTAAATGGTTACGAACAGACCTTGGAATACAAGTTGGATGGAAATTTATTTGCTTATTCGCCTGAAAACTTAAAAGGCTTCTTTTATCGTGATAAAGCTGGGAATTTGGTTCAATTCACTTCAGATTTTGAAATACCTTCTATATCAAAACAAAGATTTTTACAGGAGCTGGAAACTGGTAAATATCACCTTTTAAAATATCCATATAAGATTATGGCAGATGATGTTACAGCTGCCTACGGTTCCCAGTCGCTGAAAGTATTTCAAATGGAAGAGGAGTTTCTAATTGGAATAGATGGCAAAGCTTTTATCTTGAAAAAAAATACCAAAAACTTTCAAGAAATATTTGGAGAAGAAGAGGCTAAGGCCTTAAGAATTATCAAGGAGAATAAACTTTCTTTAAAATCAGAGGCAGATATAAGAAAGCTAGTACAACTCATGAATGAGAAATAAACATTGAATTGCCTACTTCAGTCCCTAGATTTTCTATCAGGGACTTTTTTTATACTTTTGTGCTCACATAAGGAGGAGCATGATTTACGTTTGCCGAAAAGAACATTTCAACGCCGCACATAAGCTTTGGAATCCCAAGTGGCCTGATGAGAAAAACTTTGAAGTCTTTGGACCTTGTGCCAATGTGAATTGGCATGGTCACAACTTCGAGTTGATCGTTACTGTGAAGGGATTGCCTGATCCGGAGACAGGCTTTGTGGTGGACCTGAAAGAGTTGAGCACCCTAATCAAAAAGTTGGTAATCGATAAGGTAGACCATAAAAACCTCAATATGGACGTGGACTTCATGGAAGGGAAAATGGCTAGTTGCGAAATTCTGGTAATGGAGTTCTGGAAAATCTTGGAACCTGCTGTTAAAGAAATAACCCCTAATGGAGGCTTGCATAAGCTTACGCTCTATGAAACTCCGAGGAATTTCGTGGAGTATTTCGGATAATCTTTTTCTTACCGCAGAGGACCTAGAGAATCTGAGATTTTTTAATTTCTCTAATTACACCTAATCATACCAGTTACCAAATTACCTTGATTTGCAATATTCTGGATTCTTAGACTATTCTCAGCAAAGGCAATCAAAGATCCTTTATAATGGCAGGCTGGTTTGTACAATACTTTCTTAAATTGAACCTAAGTCCATTTTTTTGGTCTATTTAAATGAAATTTGGAAATATCTGAGAGCAATTCAAAAACCCAAATGATTACTTATTTGAAATTAAGTGGATATAGAATAGGTTTATTGTTAAACTTCTATGTTTTGAAATTAGTCAACGTCTTATTTAGACTGAAATATTGATAATCCTCTGTGTCCTCTGTGGTGAAAAATAAAAAAATTTACATTATTTCCGGTGAGCGTTCGGGGGATTTACATGCCTCAAATTTGATTCAGGCTATGAAAGCCACCGATCCATCTATTCAGTTTAGAGGAATGGGTGGTTATTATTCTAAAGAAGCTGGCCTGGATTTAGCCGTGGATTATTCAGAAGTGGCTTTGATGGGCTTTATTGAGGTGGTTTTGGGTTTTAGAAAAGTAATTAAATACCTCAGTTTAATTAAAAAAGACTTATTCAATTACAAGCCCGATGTTTTAGTTTTGGTGGATTATGGTGGCTTCAACATGAAAATAGCCGAATTTGCAAAAGCCAATCATATCCCTGTTCACTATTATATTCCACCAAAAGTATGGGCTTGGAATCAAAAAAGAGCGCTAAAACTGAAAGCCTTTACTGATAAGGTTTATAGTATACTTCCATTCGAACCTGATTTTTTCAAAAAGTATGACATGGAAGTGAAATATGTGGGTAATCCTTTGTTGGATGAAATCAAAAAATTCAAAGCTCATGATTTTTTCTTTCAAAAAAATGAGCTTAGTTATGCTCCTATTATTGCACTACTACCGGGAAGCAGGACACAGGAAGTACTCGCCATGCTCAATAAGATGATAGCCCTGGTACCAAAGTTTCCCAACGCCCAGTTTGTAATTGCAGGTGTCGATGGTTTGAATCCAAGCCTCTATAAACCTGCTAAAGAAGCTGGAATCAAGCTTGTTTTTAATCAGACGTATAATCTTCTTTCCCATGCCACAGCCGCAGTGGTAAGCTCCGGTACCGCTACCTTGGAAACGGCTCTATTCAGAGTTCCTCAGATTGTAGTATACCGTACATCACCTATTTCTTACCACATTGCCAAAAGGCTTATTCGAATTCCATATATCTCTTTGGTCAATTTAATTGCGGATCAGACTGTAGTGAAAGAATTGATTCAGGATGATTTTTCTATTGAAAATCTGGAGAAGGAACTACTCTTGATTTTAGGAAATCCTATTTACAAGGGTCAAATGCTTCAGGGCTATGATTTGATCCGAGAGAGATTAGGAGATCAGGAGGCTTCCAAAACGGTAGCATCAAGTATTCTTCATGAATTGGAATCCGGTAAATAAGGAGCTATCGGTCAGCGGGAAAATAGAATAATTAAATGCTTCCTGTATTAATACTGGGTAATTATTTGGAAAAGGTTTAATTTATCCGAATAAATATCCCAAAAATGACCAAATTCAAATTCTTCTTCCTGTTCTTTTTTCTAGGACTTACTCAGTCCTTTGCTCAATCTGTTCCTGGAATTATTTCAGATCGAGTATCCAAATTGGATGCTATGCTGGATGAGGCAATAAAAAATCAACAGGTTCCTGGCCTGGTAGCCATGATTCTCAAAGACGGGAAAGTGGTCTATCATGAAGCAAAAGGTTTTGCGGATGTGCCAAGCAATAGGCTGATGAAAAAAGATGATATTTTTAGAATTGCCTCCCAAACAAAAGCTATTACGTCCACTGCGGTTATGATGCTTTGGGAGGAGGGGAAATTTAGATTGGATGATCCGATATCTATGTATATCCCTGAATTCAAAAATCCTCAGGTTCTTTCCAATTTTCGTTATGCTGATACAAGCTATACAACCAAGCCATCATCTAAAGAAATCACCATCCGACATCTTTTGACACATACTTCTGGCTTGGGTTATGGAGTGATAGACGGAGATGAACGCATGCGGATGATTTATTCTAAAGCTGGTATCACTGACTTATTTACCACAAAAAATATCAGTATTGAAGAGAGTGTGAAAAAGTTGGCAAAGCTTCCACTGCATCATGAGCCAGGAAGTAAATATACCTACAGCGAGGGACTGGATGTATTGGGATATTTTATTGAAGTTGTTTCCGGAATGCCGTTTGACCGATTTCTTCAAGAGCGAATTTTTGATCCTTTGGGAATGAAGGATACCCGATTTTACCTCTCTGATATTCAGGCTCCAAGATTGGTAACGGTACATACTTTTAACCAGGGCAAGTGGAACCCTTACCCAGTCACTTTTTATGATCCCGAATATCCCAGAAAAGGAGCTAAACGCTTTTTTTCAGGTGGAGCCGGCTTATCAAGTACGACAGCAGATTATGCTAAATTCCTTCAGATGTACCTCAATGGGGGAGTTTTAAATGGGAAAAGAATTTTGAGCTCTCACACGATTGAAACCATGATGAAAAACCAGGTTGGTGATTTGTGGAATGGAGATAAATTTTATGGGCTTGCATTTGGAGTTGTCACCGAACAAGGAGTTGCAACTGGGGGATTGGGTAGTGAAGGAACCTTCGATTGGGGAGGTTATTTTAATACCCAATACTTTGCAGATCCTCAGGAAAACATCATCGGATTGATCTTCAAACAAACTTCCGGAGCAGGTAATGGAGATCAGACTGGTTGGAAATTTAGGCAAATGGTATTCACCTTAATCGAGTAATTGAATAGCTGAAATTCTGTACTGTCTAAAATTTGAGAAGTTATAGATTGGTCAATTTCTGATGATTATGCTGTTTTCTCTTGCAAACTTTCTCCGTCCTTGTAATGGAGTTTTCTAAATACAAAAGCAGAGAAAATAGTCAATCCTCCTATAACCAAGAAGGTAAATCGGAAAGCATTGTGAATTTCGTGATCTATTAAACCAGCATCCCCTTCAAAAAGCTTCAAAACGATCAAGCCGAATGCTACCCCGAATCCTATTGCAAGTTGCTGATTAACCGACAATAGAGAGTTGCCACTACTGGTGTGATAAGGTCGCAAGTTGGCAATGGCGATGGAATTCATAGAAGTAAACTGGATAGAATTGAAAAATCCCAAAACTGCGATAATTGGAAGGTGCCAATAAATTGAGCTCTGAAGACTTGGAATTGCAAAGGCACAAATCAAAAGGCCAATTAAAAAGGTGTTGAACATCAATGTAGTTCTGTATCCAAGCTTTTGAAGAATTTTCATGACTACTGACTTACCTAACATGGCAGTTAAAGCCATTGGAGCAACAATCCAACCTGAGATCACTGCGGATTTTCCATAGGCTATCTGTATCATCAGAGGCAAAAGCAAAGGGACAGAACTGATTCCTAGTCTTGTCGCCAAGTTTCCAATAATTCCAACTCTAAAGGTTCGAACTTGGAATAAGTCCAATGGGAAAAGTGGAGTTTCTCTTTTTTTAGCATGCCGATAGTAAAAATAGAACAATAAAAAACCGAAGAATAAACCGACCAGAAGGGGAGTGGTCTGAACAGAATTCCCTAATAATTCCAAGGAAACGGAAAGGACAAAAGTGGCAGCTGCAAAAATCAAAAATCCCTTTAAATCAAAATCTGAAGGGCTGGAATAGTAATCCGGTAAATACTTGATGCTAAGGATAATTCCAGCCACTGCAATAGGAAGATTGATCAGGAAAATCCAATGCCAAGAGAGATAATCCACCATGTATCCACCTACCAAAGGACCTAAAATAGGTCCTATCAAAGCAGGAATGATGGCATAATTCATAGCTCTTACTACTGCGTTTTTTGGAAAAGCCTTAATTAAGGTCAGTCTACCCACTGGGGTCATCATGCTGCCTCCCACACCTTGTATCACTCTGGAAATGACTAATTGAGTAAGGCTTTGGGATAAGGAACAAAACAAAGAGCCCAAAGCAAACAAGGCTAATGAAAAAATGAATACTCTTTTGGTTCCAAAGCGATCTGCTACAAATCCACTAATTGGCATCAAAAGAGCCACTGTCAATACATAACTGATAATCGCATTTTGCATATTGAGAGGAGACTCGTTCAGATCCTCTGCAATGGCAGGTAATGATGTATTCAAGATAGTGGAATCCAACATCAGCATAAAAATGGCTGTTGCCAGAATGATTGGAAGTACTTTTTTTATTTGGGAATCAGAAAGAGCTTGCCCCATAAATTGAATGATATTCTATCTTTTTATCATTGATGAAAAATTCACCTTCCCTAATCGAAACAGGTTCATAATTGGATAGGTTCCTCTAAGATAAACCAAAAAAAAAGCGCAAAGGATTGGATTTCTTTGCGCTTCTAATTTTATAACTGATCAACTGCGACCTTGTAAGTGGGGTCTTCCATTACATTGACATCAATAATAGAATCAGCTTTATCAATTAATCGTCTACAGTCCGGGCTTAAATGTCTCAAGTGGACTCTTTTTCCGACTTTCAAATATCGTTCGGTAATTTTGTTGAGCGCTTCAATAGCAGACATATCTACAATTCTACTTTCTTTAAAGTCAATAATGACCTCTTCTGGATCATTGAGTACATCGAATTTATCATTGAAGGCTGAAATTGAACCGAAAAACAGTGGGCCATACATTTCATAGTGTTTTACGCCATTTTCATCAATTCGCTTTCTGGCACGAATTCTTTTAGCATTGTCCCAAGCAAAAAACAGAGCCGCCAAGATCACTCCAATCAATACGGCTAATGCCAAATTATGCAATACCGCAGTTACCAAAGTAACCAAGACCATCAAGAATACATCTGATTTAGGCATTTTGGTGAAGGTTCTCAAGCTTGCCCACTCAAATGTTCCAATAGATACCATGATCATTAGGCCTGTTAATGCTGCCATTGGTACCTGCTCAATTAGGCTGGATCCAAACATGATAAATACCAAAAGCATTATGGAAGCAACGATTCCTGATAGCCTCGCTCTTGCGCCTGATGAAACATTGATCAAACTCTGCCCGATCATAGCACAACCACCCATACCTGAGAAAAATCCGGAGAGAATATTGGCAGTTCCTTGAGCTACAGCTTCTTTATTTCCTCTTCCTCTCGTCTCAGTAATCTCATCTATGATATTCAAAGTCAATAAACTTTCAATCAATCCTACTCCTGCAACAATAGCTGCATAAGGAAAAATCAGCTGAAGGGTTTCCCAAGTGAAGGGAATGGATGGAATATGAAAAGGAGGGAAGCCACCTTTAATAGAGGCAATATCCCCCACTGTCTTCGTGTCAATATCTAAAAATGTTACGATCGCAAAGACTGATAAAATAGCGGTCAGGGATGCAGGAATAGCTTTTGTCAGTTTTGGGAGTCCCCAAATAATCAGCATAGTCAACAATACTAACCCCAATAGAATGTAAAGAGTAGAACCGCTCAACCAATTCCCATCTTCTCCTTTAAACTGATCCAATTGTGACATGAAAATAATGATTGCCAAACCATTGACAAATCCAAAAATCACTGGATGCGGCACCAGTCTCATCAATTTTCCAAGTCTTAGTGTACCCGCAGCGATCTGTAAAATACCGGCTAAAATGACTGTAGCAAATATATACTCCACTCCATGGGAAGCTGCCAAGGTTACCAATACAACTGCAATGGCTCCTGTTGCTCCAGAAATCATCCCTGGTCTACCTCCTAAAATGGAAGTGACCAATCCCATCATAAAAGCAGCATACAACCCGGTCAAGGGAGATAATCCTGCAATCAGGGCAAATGCCACTGCTTCAGGAATTAAAGCCATGGCTACCGTTAGCCCGGAAAGGATTTCAATTTTGTAATCTACTTTTTGAGAAAAGTCGAATAGGTTCAAATACTTCTTCATAAATAGGTTTGATTAGCAGGGTTTTAAAAGAAAATTTTTCTCTATTGCAACTGCCTTGGTTTGAAAGGAAGCGCAAAGGTACAAAAAATGAGTCAAACCAAATATTATTCTGAGAACAAGGTTGTTTCTAATGGGAGGAAACCTTTTTCCTCAACTCCTCTGCCAATTCCAAAGCGCAACCCCAAGCTACGGTAAAGCCAGCACCTCCATGTCCATAATTATGAAAAATTCTAGGATAATGGGGATCAAATTCAAATCGGACGGCACTTCTTTTTGGTCTTAATCCTACCAAAATTTCCAAAACTTTCGGAGGTGTACTGACTCCAAAAGCTTCTAGTCTTTTTAAAATGAGATCAGTATCTTTAGCGTCCTCGTTTTCATTCCAATCATTGTCATAATCAGTTCCACCAATGACAGCATCCTGACTTCTATTGATTATGTAAGAAAGAGCTCCTTTTTTGGTAGGATCAGCGAATGAGGAAACTTCCATTTTTTCAGTTCTAAGAATCTGACCTCTCATGGGATGCAGGTCCTGATCTTTACAGAGGGCTTTTGCACCTAAACCTGTACAGTTTATTACAAAAGATCCCAGTTGATTCATTTCCTCCAAACTATCAAAAGTACGCAGCTCAAACTCTCCTCCTGCATCACAGAATTTTTCAAAAAGATAAGGAAGATATAAAGGAGGTTCGGCAAGTGGTACATCGGCAATGAGTCCTTTTTCCATGCCTTTAGGAAGCTCTCTTTCTGTGGCCTCTCTCACCGTTCCGGGAGGTAAGTGCTTGACCCATTCTTCTTCCTTCAGGTCATTATAAGCATTCAAAAATGGAATCATGCTTACTCCCCTGGCAATGGAGGATTCTTTTAGGTAGCGTGCATAACTTACGCCTGCCCATTGATCAGTTTTGATTTTGGGTTCTATGGAATAGGGAAACCAAACAGCCCCGACTTTATTAGAAAGAGTCTGATCAAATTTTTTGTCAGCAAAGATTTTAACTAGAAATCCAGCTTCCTGCAATGCAATAGCGGAGGTCAAACCGATGATACCGGAACCAATTACCGAAACGCTATTTTTTGCTTGATATGGTGATTTCAATGGAAAAATTGAGCAATTGGTTAAATCAAGCTTGTCTTAGGATCTTCTCCATTTTCTTTCCTTTGGCTAATTCATCCACCAACTTATCCAAATATCTGACCTTTTGAGATAATGGATTTTCTATATTTTCCACTCTGATACCACAAATGACCCCTGTAATTAAATGAGCATTGGGATTTAAATTAGCCTGTTGAAAGAATTCCTGAAAATTGGCTTTTTCATTAATCAAGGTCTGAATTTTCTGATCATCGAATCCAGTCAACCATTGGATTACTTCCAGTAATTCTTCTTCAGTTCTTCCTTTCTTTTTCACTTTTGTGACATTATGTGGATAAACGGAAGAAAATGTCATTTCGGCAATTCTCTGATCTGTAGTTTTGCTCATCACTATCTACAATTAATTCATTCAATCTACCCTTTTTCTATTGTTTTTTGGTCAAAAATTTATTTTTTTAAACTTTAGTTACTTTGTAATAACAAATCGGCTTTTTAAAAATTTTTCATCATGCAAACAGATAGATTAATGGGAATAGTAGTCTCATTTTACCCAGACAAGAATTATGGATTCATTCAAACTCAAACTGAAGACACCTATTTTTTTTATCAATCAGAGCTAAATTATCAGGCAGACTTTGTTGAGGGCTTGATCCTCAAGCGTTACGAAGCGCTGATTGGAGACCTGGTAAGTTTTGTATTAAGGCCAAATTTTAGACCTGATGATCCACCTATTGCCACTGGTTTAGTTAGAATGATCAATTTTGACCGTCTTAAAATGATTGAAATGGCAACGAAGAAAGAATATTTGGTGGGGACTTTAAAAAAATTGGGGGATGAATTTTTTGTCAAGCATCGTGAAACAGGCGCATGGGTAAAAGTAACTGAAAATTCTTTATACAAAGACCCTAAATCCTGGATGGAAGACAGGATTCAATATTGGGTAAAGTTTAAAATCAATCGGCCAAAAGGAGAAGAAAAGGTCGTTGCCTATTTATTAGACATGCCCTTTAGAGGTAAAGTCAAAGATTTAATTTTAAAGATAGAAAACGGACAAAAAATTGAAGGAAAGGTCGTTCACAGGTCGAATGCAGGAATAACTGTCGTGATCAAAGATTTCTACATTAATGGAAATTTATCTATTAAATCAGCCTTGAATGATGAGGAAAAGGAATATTTCAATCAAGTGAAATTAGGCGATTTTATAAGTGCTTATCCAATTGATATTGATCTGGAAAAGGAATTAATAACGCTCGATTTTTTTAGAGCGAAAGCTGAACTCGAAGTAGAAAAAGTTGAAAAAAGGGAAATGGTTTTAGAGTTAAATCAAGGTTAATTAATCACTGCATTTATTTTTTCCCATAGTGCCTGATCAAAGCCTGAAAGGGCAAAGCTAGGCCTTGTAGGATCTGAGGCTCTTCCCATCCTTACAATGACCATTTTTTTGCTTGGAATCACGTAAATTCATTGATCTTCTGCCCCCATGGCGGCAAACATATCAGCTGGAGCATTAGGGATTAGTTGTCCCGGGAAAATATTTTGGCTACCCGGCAACATAGCCTGAGATTTACCATTAAGCCACCATAGATAGCCGTAAGCAGGATTAATCGTCTGTGAAGTTGAAGTGCTTTCTTTGAAATAATCCTCTTTAATTATTTGCTGATCAGCCCATTTCCCTTGATTCAGGGCTAAAAGTCCAAATCGCCCCATACTTCTGGTCGTGCTATGATAAATTGTAAAGACAATTCCGGTATTCCAAAAACCTTCCATTCCAATCTTACTCTCAAGCTTGGAATCAAAATAAGATTCAAAACTCTGGCCGCTTGTAGATGATACTACATCCATCAGTTTTTGAAATACATTGTGATAGGACCATCTTGTTCCTGCGTCAGCCAAATAAGTGAGATTAGATTTGATAATCAGTTCACTTTCATCATTGATTCCCGAAGTCATGGTCAATAGAGATCTGGGGGTAATCAAATTTTCCTTATTTAATGGCATATTAGTCCAGCCTTGTCCAAGATATAGGGAAACTGGTCTATAGATATCAATCAAGCCTTCTATTTGAGCGATTCCAGTGGTAGCTGTAACTAGTGTTTTCCCGGCGCTATTCCATTGCCACATGGTATTTGCGGTATGGCCATCAAAATATTCTTCCAATGCTATTTTTCCATTAACCAGAATGAGAAAGGATTTGGTGTTTTTTGTCCTTAGAAAATCCAGCAGAGACGGCAATTCACTTTGTTTCCAACCTAGTTCTGAATTATTGACTGTTTCCCAGCTTGATCCTTGGATGGGCGGGAAATACATCTCAGAAATAGATGGGCTAGGATCGACTTTTTCACAGGAAAAAATCAGAAAAGAAGTCAAAATCAAAAGTGGAAGTCTAATTTTCATAGTAGAAAATTTAATGATTTGACTCTGCCCAAAGCAAAAGGTTTAATCAATGACATTTGAGCTTTTTTGGACTCCTCTACAGTCTACTTGTCTCCAAAATATTTTATCAAATCACTCTCCGCCGCTATATATCCAAAAGAAGCAAAGGAATTGGTTTGAATGAGCTCTTCCATCATCATTTTGGTGGTTAGGGTATCTCCATTATATAAATACCAATTGGCCACTCCGTAGCGAATAGCATCATTGGAAGGATTTCCGCCAGGTCCTGCTTGAATCAAAGAATCCACAGGCAACCATCCCTTGTAAAGCGCACATAAATCTGCATAACTCTGGTTTTCGATTACTGTTGAATCAGCATGGATCGGAGCTAAAATTGAATCGGCTTTGCTCGGATTGCCCAAACGTTGCTGTATCATGTATAGCCAATGAGTACTGGAAACAATATTATCGTAAAGGTCACCACTTTTCCTGCAAAGTAGGTAGGCTTCATAGGCTTTCTCATAATCATGTTTGAGATAATAGGCCAACCCTAAATGATAATAGATATTTCCGTGTAAAGTACTTACAGGGATATTTTGTGCATTAGGCATACCATCTGGCTCAATTTCATTTTCTGTGCCTTGAATCAGAGTGGCTGCTTTTTCCAAATCTTCAATCGCTTTGTCAAATTCACGAATGCTGATATATCTATGGCCTCTATGTCTGTATAATTTGGGTTCATTGGGAAATTTTTCAATCCCTTTGGAATAAATCTCTATAGCCTGACCATACTGGCCCAAATAGGCTGTTCTTCTTCCATACCAAATCAAAGCTTCAACATCATCCGGGTTTGCTTCATAAGTAGCTTTTGCTTCCTTAAATTGATTTAGCATTTTTTCACTCGGGCTAGCAATAGTATAGGTTTTCCCGAGGGGAGTAGTAAATACGGAGTCAGGTTCTGAAAGTATCCAGTCTGATTCTTCTGATATGTCATTCTTTCTGCAGGATAAAAGGGAAAGGGTTATAGCTAAAAAGAAGAGAAAGCGTAGGTTGATCATGTTTTTTCGATAAAAGATTGAATGCTGCTATCAAGTTAGCTCTAATTGAGCTCGATTGAAAATACAGTTTTTGGTAGGCTCCATTCCTTTCAAAATCGATAAAGTATTATTCACCGTCATCACACACATTTGAGTATAGGTCGATTTGGTCAAACTGCCTACATGTGCTGTGATTAAAGTATTTGGGAGGGAAATTAAAGGTTCATTTTGAGAAGGGGGCTCTTCAGTCAAGACATCTGCTGCGAATCCCCCCAATTTTCCAGACTCCAAAGCATCGTTTAAGGCTTTTTGATCAATGATAGGTCCCCTTGCTGTATTGATAAGCAATGCTCCTTCTTTCATTTTTCCAATTGCTTCTGCATTGATTAGATTGGAAGTTTGAGGAGTTAGTGGCAAGTGTAAACTGAGTACATCCGAATTTTTCAAAACCTCTTCAAATGACAGCATAGGGTAGGGAACATCTTCTTTTTCTGCACTCCAATAACAAACCTGCATTCCCAAAGCGTCAGCTATACGGGCTACTTTTTTCCCAATATTGCCCATGCCCAAAATCCCTAAAGTTTTTCCGTTTAACTCATCTCCGGCATAGGTTCCCCGATCATTCCATCTGCCTTCTTTAACCATTGTAAAAGCGCTGTAAAGCTTTCTTTGCAAATTCAACATCAACGCAATGGTATGCTCTGCAATGGTGTTTGCATTGCTATTGGGGGCATTTACGACTTTGATTTTTCTCCGGGTAGCTTCTTCTACGTCAATGTTATCCAAACCAACACCACAGCGTGCTATGATTTGAAGCTGGGGTAATTGGTCCATCAATTCAGCTCTTACCTGGCCTTTCCCTCTGGTGATGATTGCCGAAACATTCCCATTTCCAATTGCTTCTTGAAGGGATTTTTCATCTAGAGCTAAAACCGTTTCAAATTCCTTTGTATCCAAAAGGATTTTCATAGCCTCTTCTGCTACGGTTTCCAAAAGCAAAATCACTGGCTTCATTTCTTCTTGTGATATAGCGTAGCATCCTTGGACTTGTATCCTCGGAAATCATTTCTTCCTGATACATAAATCCCAGCTTTGAAAAGTTCGTCTTCAAATATGTTAGGATCTATTTTAGTCTCAGGGGATGAGGAGAGTTCAATCAAGTTGCCGGATGGGTCACGAACAAACATCTGAATAGGGCCATCCGGAAGCTGTCTGACATTTCCCCAAGGCTTGATATCGATGATACCCAGTTCTTTCATTCTCCAAAAAATTGTATTGATATCATCTACTTGAAGACAAATATGTCCACGGAAGGAAAAAACATCTTCCCATTCTGTTAAGTGTAATTGTTGATCCTCATTGATCTTAAAGAAAGCTGTAGGATAGTCGAATAGGAAAGCGGGGATAGGTTCTAAGCCCAATTCATGCTCATAAAATTCGCAAGCCTCCTCTAAGTTGCTGACCACTAAGGCTACATGATTGATTTGTATTGCTTTTGCCATGGCTGCTATTGTTTAAATTCTTTCACAAAATCCCAATTTGGAGTCAATCCTAAACCGGGTTTGGTAGGTTTTGATAAATTTCCATCTTGGTCCACAGTGATTTGTTCTTTGACCAAGTCATACATCATGGGATTTCCTCCCAATGAAAACTCAATAACATTGGCTGAAGGAGAAGCAAAGGCTACGGACAGTCCCGCCATAAATGAAAAAGCCGAACCCCAGCAATGCGGTGCCAATTCCAATTGGTAGGTATGTGCGAGCTGTGAAACTCGCATTGCTTCAGTGATTCCGCCTATGATAGCACAATCCGGCTGAATGACATCCAGTGCTTTTTCAGCGATAAGGTCCCGAATATCAAAAGCTGTATATTCACTTTCTCCTGCTGCAATTGGAATGAAAGTAGAAGCCCTCACTTCAGCAGTACCGATTTTATTATCTGGACTGATGGGCTCTTCAAACCAATATAAATTGCAATTTTCCACACCTTTACAGAACTGCTTGGCTTCCGGAACACTGAAAGTGCCATGTGCATCAGCCATCAATTTGATATGATCCGGAAGTGCTTCTCTCGCAGCTTTGACACGCTTGATACTTTCTGCCACGGATTCATCCATGACTCCAACGCGCATTTTTACTCCTGAAAAGCCCTTAGAAGTATAGCTGTTCAACTGCTCGCCTATCTTTTCTGCATTAGCCCAACCGCCACTGGCGTAGGCAGGCATTTTATCTCTGCAACTGCCACCTAAAAGATCTACCACAGGAACACCCAGTATTTTTCCTTTTATATCCCAAAGCGCCGTGTCTATTCCACTCAAAGCAGAAATAGTCAAGCCTCTTCTTCCCAAAATCGGGAATTTTCTACCTCTGGATAGTGCATAATGATCTCTTGTGCCATTATACACAATCTCCCAAACCCGGGTGATCTCACTGGCATCTTTTCCAATTAAGATGGGTTTGAGCTCATTTTCAATGCAACTTACAATGCTCGCACAGGATCCCGAGGATCCAACCGCTGCTTTTGCTTCACCAAATCCCTGAAGTCCCGAATCAGTGGTGACTACCACCAAAGTCATATCAAAATTGGTCAGTAATCCATAATCAGAACGATGCTGCTTTTCTGTTGGGATTGGGCAACGAAGCCAAAATGCCTCAATATTTGTGATGATCATTTTAGATAAGGCTTAAGTTTTTCGGCAGATTTTTGAGTAAGCATGGTGTAAAATTCATCGGTAATTGCAGTGCTGCCATGGTCTTGTAAAAACTTCAATTGCTCTTTACTCAAACCTTCTGGAGCTTCGTCAATGGAATTTGGATAAGGATTGGCAGGAGTTCTATCAAGAGGTGCACAAAACTCCACTGAGATCACCTCATTATATCCAATCTCTGACAAAGTGTTCATGATTTTTTCCCAATTCAGTTTTCCCATACCGGGAGCCATTCGATTGTTATCTGCCACATGAAAGTTCACCAGTCTTTTTCCAACTTTTCGGATGGTCTCAAAAAGATCAATCTCTTCAATATTCATGTGAAAAGTATCCAAGCAAACCCCGCAATTTGGTCCTACAGCCTCAGCCAAAGCTAATGCCTGTTCTCCACGGTTGATAAAGTAAGTTTCAAAACGATTGATAGGCTCTATTCCTATTTTCAGACCATTTGCTTCGGTATAAGCGTAAATCTCTTTAACTCCTTCCACCGCCCATTGCCATTCTTCTTCGGGCCTTGCGTCTGGTACAATTTTTCCCACAGTAGCCGGAACCAGAGAGATTACCTTGCCTCCCAAGTCTTTGACCATTTTGGCCAAATCCAATACATATTGTACGGATTTTTTACGTTGATTGGGATCTTTGGCAAGTAGGTTTCTATCCTCTAACATGAGGGTTACAGAGCCCCAGCACTGAATATTGTATTTTTCCAGTAGGCTTTTGACTTCTTGGGTATCATATTGTTCCGGCGCTCCCTGAATCTCAAGATGAGTATAACCTAAAGCAGAAATACGCTTGAGGGTACTTTCCAGGGATTCTGCTCTCATCCAATTGTGAATGGCTAATTGCATACAAAAATTTCATTGATTAGTAATGCTTTAAGTTAATCGAAATTTTTCAAAAAGTATGCGGAGCCCCGCCTGCTAAGTCAAGCATTTAACAGGCGGTTGGATGAGGTGCTAAGTGGAGAATTTATTTCCAGTCCAGATAGTTTCTCCAGTTATGTTGCTCTTTGAAGCCTAATACTTCCTTGATTTTCTTGTTGGAAAATAAAGCCTCGTGTTCTTCCAAATCACGTTTAAGAGGAACTCCGGGGAAGAATCTTTCTGCTAATTCCTTACTTGGAATCACAGCTCCATTATGGTCATTGCCTGCGTTAAATACCTGAAAACCCAAGTTATCTTTCTGAATGCATAAGTCTACGATTTGTCCTAAATCCCTTGCATCTATGTAACAGAATGCATTTCTTCGGCGGACTTCAGGGTTTTTCAAATAGTGCGGAAAAAGCTCTTGATATTCATGAGGTTCAATAACATTTCCTATTCGCAATGCATAGATATCAAAACCTGATCTTCTCTGAAAAGCCCTTGCGGTTTTTTCATTGACCACTTTGGAAAGTCCGTAGCTATCCATGGGATTGATATCATATTCCTCATCCAATGGTAGATAATCAGGATCTGTTTTACCATCCGAAAAACAAATACCATAGGTGGTTTCAGAAGAGGCAATGATGATTTTTTTGATACCTAATTTTACTGCCGCCTCGATTACATTATAAGTACCTACCGTGTTGACCCTAAAAGTTTCATTATCTGGCTTTATTAATATCCTAGGAACCGCAGCAAAATGAACCACTGCTTCAAAGGGAGGAACTCCATTTCCTGATTCTAATTCATCCAAGCCTGCATAGGAACTCATGGCATTAAACATTTGTCCGGAATCTGTGATATCAGCATGAAGATTATCTACTCCAGGTATGTTGAGCGGGGTAAGGTCTACATTCAAAACCCGATAACCTTGATTGAGGAGATATGGGATTACATGCTTTCCGGCTTTCCCGGATCCTCCGCTGAAGAGTATTCTTTTTTGGGTCATGGTTTTCAAATTTGGTATAAAATCAATCTTGTTGATTTTGCAGGATTTTAACTATCCTATTATAGATAAGTTCAGTAATTGTCCAAGTATCCCCTCCGCTGGTGTTTACGAACTGAATTATTACGGCATCTAAATTTGGGTGAAATTTGGCAATGCTGGAATATCCGGGTAAAAGGCCTGTATGCTCGTAAGCATATAAAGAAGAATAGATTTCCTTTTCCTCTGAGGAAAAAAGACTTCCATCATTCAGTATTCTCAGAAATTTTCCAACATCTTCGATAGTTGCAATCATGGAACCTCCCGGATTGGTGAAGTCATTCATCTTAATATCTGGTTCGTAGCCAACAAAATATCCACTTACTACATCATCTGAATTAACCTCTCCAAGTAGACTAAATGTATTATTAAGGCCATTTGGCTCCAATAATTCTTCTCGAATAAATTGATGATGGCTATAGCCCAATACTTGGTCAATAATTTCTCCAATCAATAAATAATTGGTATTTGAGTAGCTATATTCCTCATTTGGAGCAAACTCTGAAGGTTTATTATATACAAACTTCAAAGCTTCATCATTTGGAGGAGGATTCCCCCAAGGATAGTCAGGATGATCACTGTAATTGGGGATGCCACTTCTGTGCTGAACCAACATTCTTAAACTTATTTTGTCGGAATTTTCAATTTTTCCGGCTAGTTCAGGTAGGTAATCCTGCAAGGATTTATCCAAAGATAACTTCTCATGATGCACCAATTTCGTGACGGCAGCTGCTATGTAGAGCTTGCTGATGCTGGCTATTTTAAAGTAATCCTGTGAATGTATAGGTTCTTTTTTCTCCCGATTTCTATATCCTGCCGAGTAAATTATTGGCTCTTTTTCAGACTGATCTATATAAACCATAATTCCATCCAAACCGAAATTGAGAGCATCATCGACTTGGTCTTGGATTGTTTCCGGTAATGGAGATAACCAAAGCCAAAGGATGGTCCATGGAACAAAAAAAATCAAGGAAGCTAATCCTAATAGAGGCATTCCTATCTGAAAAATACGTTTTACAGATTTCTTCATAAGCACTGAGTGCAAGATAGAAATGATAGGTAAAAAGGGAAAATATCAAGTGAATTATACCTAATGCTTGATTTTTCTACCGATTCACCTCGATCAACTGAAATCTCATAAAATCCTCTGATAATTCAGGGTTTTCAGGATGATCGGTAGATATCCAAATTCCTTCATTGGTTCCGAAAATGTATTGCCCGTTATATTGATTTGGCTCCAAAGTGATTTCTCCAACCTTTTTATAATCAGTATCCAGAAACACCAAGCCCCATTGAGAAGCTAAAAAGGTGGCATCTGCGGTGCTTTCCGGAATGTCTTCAAATTTCGCCACCCGAACGAGCAATTCTTGTTCTGGCAAATAAAATAGATCAGTGTAGATATCTACATTGTTGATCATCTTCATTATTTCATTCATGTCCTCAAACATGTTAGACATAGAAGAGGTGGTTGGCTCCTCTGGAAATTCGGAATGAGCTGCCGAATGAGCTTGAACTTCCCCATTTTTCACTTGGTATAAGTTTCGGAAATTCAAATTGATCACTGGCTCCTGATCAGGTCCGAGTGATAGGATAGGGAAGATTGCTTTGTTTAGATTATTTCCCACAAACTCCTCAGGGAAATAACTCACTGGGGTAAATGATCCAGCTAAACTATCAAATTTGAGAAGGTTCGGTATTTTGGTCAATTCCTCCGGGCTCAAAGAAGTCCATTCGAAAACCAAAGGAAAGGCTGCAAAATAAATTCCATCATTAGCGATAGTGAAAATATTGGAAAAGAGGCTCACTCCATCTTTCTCTAAATCTCCGGTATCCATTTGAATTTTTTGAAGAATTTTACCATTTCCGTCAATTTTAAAAAGGGTGTTTGTACCGGCAGTTAAATAGATTTCATCTAGGCTTTTTGCAAAGAATCCTGCTACAAACTTTCCGATCCCATTTGGTCCCTCTTGCTCAAGCTGGATTGTCTTGATTAGTGATCCATCTGCCTTGGAGTAGATGAGAACTTGAAATGATTTATAATCAAAAAAAAGGAGATATTGATCCTCGACTGATTGAAAGGCATGATTGAAGTGCCCAACCCCAATAGGTAGGGGGAGAGTCTTGATTGTATCAGTGATGTTTAATTGGAGCTCAGATTTTGATGCTGATTTATCAGCTGAATTACATCCAAAAAGGAGAGATAAAAGTCCGGAGAATAGAATTAGTTTCTTCATAAAATATCTTTAAACTATTAAGATAATAGAAGATTTAAGAAAAATTAGAAGGTTGGCTAATTTTTTGGTTTTAAGAAGGTAGAAATATTCTGAAGATGATTTGATTACACCCTTTAAACCAGTATGTAAATAACTCGGTGAATAATTAATCTAAGGGTGCAGTAAATTTGAGTTGACTTTATCCTGAAGAAGAATTTCAATCTATTAGGCAAGTTAAATATCGCCCTTTCAAGACTTCTGATTTAAAGATGGTTATAATCCTATTTCAGTTGAAATCTATCACCTCTGCTTTTGCAGAAATGGTTTTTTCTGGCATACGGTAAGTGAAAAAAGTTTCCTCTCCTGCCTTAAGAAATGGTATCTGCATTCCTGTAATATCTTGGGTTTTTGAATATTCTAAAGTGTCAATTTCAAGAATTGCTCGATCTGCGGAATAATATGTAATCTCGAAAGAAATTGTGTTGATATCCTGTTCCATGTTGTTTTCAACTGTAAATAGGATCAAGTTTCCTTGAAATTCTTTGAACTTAACTACTATTGGATCACTGCTACAGGAATGCAATGCTGTTCCTATGAAAAAACTAATTAGGATGATTCTTAACCTTGATTTCATTACCCTTTGATTTTGATAAACAATAGGAAAGAAAATAGTTGTTTTTTACTTAAATGTCAATTTTAGCAATTGCCTAATTTATTATGTGTTAAGGATTTAATATTGATGCTGAATAATTTTTGACTTTAATATTCGGTAACCGATTAACGGGAGCTTTTATTTTTTAACTAGAAAAAAATCCCCATACAGTGACAATGAGCAGAATGATACAAAAGAATAATACTCCAACCCAGGCAGGTTGGTGGTAGCGATGTTTCCAATTATTTCTGAAAGAAGGGATAATAAAAGCCAGTCCGACGAATATCAATCCAAATACAAAAGCACCAATGCAATTTTCTAAAATGCCTATCAGTCCCTGAACTGAAAAGAACCCGTGCTCAGCAGATTCTCCTGAATACTTTCTCACGATCCTCCATCCCAGATATTCCACTAGGCTCATCACTAGAAGAGTGATAACTCCCATCCAAATAAGGTGACTCTTGTATTTCAAAGGATTTGAATTTTATGGATAAAATTAAACTCAGTATTTTAATTCTATTTCAGAACCCTTACTACTCCAAGCAGATTAATCTCCAAACGCTTTTGGTTGCAATAAATCAAGTGCTATAGAAGCGGCACAGCGCAATTGAAAACTGCAATAATTGGATTGTTTTAAGTAGAACACTAAAGAGTCAACGCTGGTCCAAATAAAATCATCTGTTAAATTGAAGTCATTGATTTCTATCAATTGATACTCGCTGTCGTTTTGAAAAAATCTTCCCCCTTCATCGCATTGAATTATTTTTCTTTTTAACCTTCCATTGGTTATTGGTTTACTAGAATTTGGATTTTCAGGACTTGACATATAGGTTGGGTAAAATGCAAACTCAGTTGAGATTCCCCATTCATGATCTTTTTTGATTAAAAATTCAATACTATCACCCATTACTCTGTAGGCTAATTGAATTAAACCTTGGCTCGGTAATTTATATAAAGGTTGAGACCAAGCTTTTACTTCTCTATTTGTTGCTGAAAAATGAAAAAATCCGATCGTCGGAAGTGCTGGGTTTAATGCACTTATTCCATTTTTAGTAGTATTCCAATTTTCCAATTGATCTACAGGAATCATTTTGTAATTCCCTAATGTGTAATTATTAGGCTGATCAATTTCAATTTTTTTTCTATCCTTTTTATCCTCCATCAATAGGCTGTCCCAGTCAAAAACAGCTAAAAGAGATCTAAGGTCTGCGTTTAAAAAATTATCTTTTAATAAGACTCCCTTAATTGCTTTTAAAGAAGCCCAAACCATATTTTCTTTGGTTTCAATTAAATCTTCGGAGAGTAGGTAGTGATGAGTTTTACTTTTTTGGAAATATTTGGAACCTAGGTCATGCTGCATGGAGTGGGTAATAAGATTACATCCAGGTACAAAACTTGTAAAATACTCAATGTAGGCAGTTGCTTTCCCGCCATGAAGTCTCAGGTAATTTGCAGGTGTACTTTGGATAGTAGGGCCAAATTGAATTACTCCGGTATTTCCAGGTTCTACACGCGCTTGAAGTAAAACGTATATTTCATTTTGTTGTCTTGAAATTATCAAACCTGTTAATGCACTTTGGGGCTGATATAGCATTAATTTTTGATCATTCAGCCCGGTAGTGGTTTCCACACCTACAACTTGAAAAAAACCTTTAGACGAGTGAGATAATGCTCCGTCTGAAAAATTCCATTGATTTTGAGATTCAAAATCAATTTCCTTCAAATCAAACTCAGACCTTTCTTTCGTTTCATTTAAAAAATCGATTAAGGATTGTTTCGAATCAACAATGGTTAGGGGTCTTTGTATTTCTCGTTCCATTTAAAATAGATTTTATTGTTTCAAAGTTTAATCTTGGCGATTTCTCCCCATGATGGGGAATTTCATAAAATTGGTGACCACAACATCTTGCCAAAATAGGCTGAGCAGCTTTGTTAATGAGTCCACTACTAGCTTGCATTATAACGGTGGAGTTGCTTGGCATCCAAAACATGTTAAATAAATCTGCTCCTCTAATTCCAATCAATGTTTTTGAGCGATAATGTGCACTTATTTGTTCCTTTAAATTGTGGTCTCCAGAGGCAAAAATAAAAGGATTATAGGCTCTTTTTTCTAATTCCTGATATAGGGAATCGATACCTTGGAGTTGTCTTCTTTCAGAACCATAACCCTTAAGCCACCTTGTTTCAATAGATTTTTTTCCTAAGGTAGAGTTGGGAGGATCAGACCTTTTTAATATCAATGTATAAGCTCCACAAGTTTCTTTATCCGGTGAATCTGCCCAATCGATTAAGCTATTTCTTATGCTCATGATTTGGGACTCGTAAGCTTTTGGGAAGGTGCCAATAAGCTCTAAATAAACATCCCATCGAGGAATAATAATAGAATCTTTTTTTTCTAGAAATTCATGGAAAATAAATAATGAAGCTTTGGTGCCTCTGAGTTTTAATTCAAGTTTCAAAAGGCGCCTTTTTAGCTTTTCTCTGTAGGACTTCCAGTACTTTTTTGAAATCTCCAATTTCTTTTCAGATAGTTGTTTCATTTCGTAGGAAAATAAACTTTCCTTCAAAAATTCTTCAAGAATTCTATCCGTCATTGGGTTGCAACTATCGATAATCAGTTTTTTATCTTTTAAGTCGTCTGAGTTTTTCTCCAGCCAAACCAAAAACGGCAAAAAGAAGCCTAACATGTAATGCCAATAATTGCCTAGATCACCGCCCTTAGTAGGATCCGCTATTATCTTGATTTCCTTCATTTCACAAACAAAACCCAAACTCCAGCTTCTTTGGCCTTTTGATTAAAGTCCTGAACAGCACTATCAATTAATCTTTCTCCCTCAGCTTTCAAAGGCTTCCACTGCTCCATCAATCTGGAATATTCTGCCTTTGTTCCTTCATTTACTTTCGGGATACTGCTCTCTCCATGGTTAAGCATAAATAGGAAGTTTGCGGTAAACTTATTTGGGAAGTTCTCCACGTCATCATAAGCGGTGGATCTTCTCTGAATCATTTCTTCATCCCAGGCTTTTAGCTCTTTGAGAAGTACCTCTCCGGCAGACTTGATTTCTTGATACTCAGCTTTTCCTTCCAATCTTTTCAATAAGGAAGCAAGCTGGTCTTGATAGTCTTTAGCGGTGTTTACCATATTATGCATAGTGCTTACCTCAGCTTCCAATTTGCTCATCCACTCATGATAAGCTTGGTAATCAGCCGCAGTAAGTTTATAGGCAGGAATATCCTTTATTTCAGCTTGGGCTTCCGAGCTCACACCCATTCCGCTCAAGCGAATGGTATACATGCCCGGAATAGCTTTGTGCCCTCGATAACTTGACTCAATATAAACTCCCGGAATTCCAGGCATTGTCGGGTGACGCATATCCCAAACAAATCGATTCAATCCTTTTCTAGTGGAAATGGTGGGTTCCAACGGTGGTCCTCCAGCCCAGCTTTTTGCATCAGGAATTCTTTTTGAAGAAATTTTCCGAACCATATTGCCTTTTGCATCCAGAATTTCCAAGGTCAGCTCAGTAGAATCTGTCACCGATTCTGGCAGAGAATAATGGATGACCATTCCATTTGCAGGATTAATTCCTTCAAAGGGATGTGTGCCGGTAAATTCCTCCAAGTTTCCTCCATTCATACTGGAATACCAGTTTCCTAAAAGTGCATTTTCAGGAGTGTAGAGTGTGGGTTGATCTACCTTTTCTTTCACTTCCCTTACCACATTCAACTCGTCTAATATCCAGAATGAACGTCCTGAGGTTGCTACAATCAAATCATCATGCGCTACTTTCAAGTCAGTGATTGGGGTTACAGGTAAATTCAACTGAAATGAAGTCCAGTTTGCTCCTCCGTCTCTGGAAATGTAAACCCCTTGCTCTGTACCGGCATAAAGCAGACCTTTCTTTTTGCTGTCTTCTCGAACTACTCGTGTGAATGCTCCATATGGAATTCCTTTGGAAATATTGGTCCAGGTCTTTCCGTAATCTGTGGTTTTATAAATCGCCGGAGTGTAATCATTGAATTTATAGCGGGTAGTGGCGATATAGGCCGTAGCAGGATCATGGGGAGACACTTCAATAGCATTGATCAAAGTCTCCTGCAATCCCTTTGGAGTTACATTGATCCAAGTTTTTGCGCCATCTCTAGTAAGGTGCACCAGTCCGTCATCGCTTCCTGTCCAGATTACTCCAGCTTCATGTGGGCTTTCCATGACATAGGCAATCGTGCCATAATTTTCAGCTCCCACAGCTTCATTGGTATAGGGCACTCCCGGAGTGCCTTGCTTTTCCTTTTCATTCCTCGTCAAATCGGGAGATACTTCTGTCCAAGTTTGTCCCATATCCTGGGTCTTCAACAAGATCTGAGAAGCATGGTAAAAAGTATTGGGTTCATGCTGAGACCAGATAATAGGTGCGTTCCAATTGAAGCGGTATTTCATGTCTTTGGCATCCATCCCCAAGTATTGGATGGGAGCCGCCATGATATTGGTTGATCCTTGGGTTTCCATGTCCAAAACCTCGATAGTTCCCTGATAGCTTCCTCCTAATACATAGCGGGGATTATCCGGGTCGAAGGCTAAAAATGCGGATTCACCTCCTGCCGAATAGTTCCAGTTTTCACGCGAAATTCCACTTCTCCCCAAAGCCATACTGGAAATCACAACAGAAGTATTGTCCTGTTGACCTCCGTAAATTCTGTAAGGGAATTGATTGTCGGTATTGATCCTGTAAAACTGGGAGGTTGGCATATTATCTTGAGTGGACCAGGTTTTTCCTCCATCGAAGGAAATAGAACCTCCTCCATCATCAGCCAAAATCATGTTTTTGGAATTTTTGGGATTGAACCATAAATCATGGTAGTCTCCATGAGCCCCGTCTACTGCCTCAAAGCTTTTACCCCCATCGTAGGACATGAGCATGGGAGCACTTTGCACCCAAACCGTATTTTCATCATTGGGATCTGCGAAAACTTCAATGTAATACCAAGCGCGTTGCGTTAAACGATTGTCCTTATTGACCAGCTCCCAGCTTTCACCTGCATTATTGGAAACAAACAGCCCACCTAAGTCTTTGTAGGTGTCACTTTCAACCAAAGCATACACTTTATTGGAATTGGCTCTGGAAACAGAAACAGCCATTTTACCTTTTTCCTTTGGTAATCCATTTTCAATTTTTTTCCAGGTTTTTCCCGCATCTGTAGATTTATACATGCCTGAACCCGGTCCGCCTGAAATCACCTGCCAAGGTTTGCGTTGGTGCTCCCACATGGCGGCATAAAGCACCTCCGGGGTATTCATGTCCATGGAAAGTTCCACCGCTCCGGTTTTAGTATCTACAAAAAGTACTTTTTCCCAAGTCTCTCCGCCATTGACAGATTTATAAACCCCTCTCTCAGGGTTTGGTGCATTCAAAGCACCCTGAGCTGCCGCATAGACGATGTCTGGATTGCTTGGGTGAATTTGAATTCTGGAGATATGTTCTGTCTTTTCCAGTCCGAGTTTTTTCCAGGTTTTTCCGGCATCCGTGGATTTATATACTCCATCACCGTAAGAAGTCATGACTCCTCTGGGTGCATGTTCGCCCATTCCTACATAGACGATATTGGGATTGGATTCTGAAACGGCAATGGCTCCAACAGATCCTGTTGAAAAGTATCCGTCAGAAATATTGACCCAATGCTGACCAGCATCACTGGTTTTCCAGACACCACCACCCGTGGTTCCGAAATAATAGGTCAATGGATCACCGACTACCCCAGTGGCAGTAACTGAACGGCCACCCCGAAAAGGCCCTATATTTCGGTATTTGATGGGGATGGAAGAATCATAAATGCTTTGTGCAGGGCTTTCAAAAACTAAAAAGATCAATAAAACAAATAGATATTTTTTCATATTGGAATTGGTGGATTCAATCCAAAAGATAGAAAAAATATAGCTTTTCTAGTCTGTTGAAATAAAAGAGGCTATGGTAAGCCACATTTTTTTAGTGTTGGTCTTAAGGTTTCTTCGGAATTTCAAATTGAGAAATGACAATAATAGGGCTTAAAAGCAAGACTTTTGGTATTAATATAAGGTTGAAAAAACCATTTTGAAATTTAGTTAATAGAGAATTTGACTACTTGACGATGCTTCAGCAAGAGATTAACAATGACAGATTTAATGAAATTTCAAAAAATGTGAAATACTCCTAATTAGACTTTTTATACTTAGTATAGTGTTGCTAAAATGAGCATATCCTGCTTCAAATGAGTGTTTTGCTTTTTTCCTCTTTATTCTTTTGCCTTGAAGCAAAAGAATCAAAAATTCAAGACGCAGCAAAGCTCCAACAGCACAAGGCCGGACGCTGGCCCGCTGCTGCGTCAGCCCACCCGCCCTATTAAATTAAGTTTTGTGCTCCAAAAATGGTTTATACATGGGGAATGATCAGGCATATGCTATTGTTAAATGGCCCTTTCAGATACTTTTATACCCTCGAAGAATATTTATGACATCTTGATAGCAATCAATTCTTAGCATAATAAACGAAGTCGAAACCTATTCCTAAATATGGAAAACATTTCGACTTCGCTCAATTCAACAAATTAACCTTATGAGGCGGGCTCAATAACTTTATTCACTCTCTCTCAATTATTCCTAGAATTTCCTCTAGATGAACTTCCTCTTGTACTTCCTGAAGAAGATCTGTTGGAGGAAGACCTGGACTCTACTTTTGCTCCTGTACTTTTTGTATTGGAGCTAGGTCTTTGAACCCTTGAACCGGCAGGACTTGAGCTGCTTCTACTTGGAGCGCTTGAGCGTGTATTCACTTGCGGAGTACTTCTTCTCGAGGCATCAGGCCTTACTGACTCTTGTCTGCTAGGTGCTGGTTGAGTTCTCACATTGGATTGTCTACTAGGCTGAGTTCTGACATCAGACTGTCTGCTAGGTGCTGAAGGCCTTCTGACATCTGCCTCTCTAGAAGTATTTGGAGAATTACGAACTTCACCTTGTCTCGAAGGAGCAGGGGAGCTGCCTCTTCTATTTTCTTGATAAGGTCTCATCTCGAAGTTTGCATCTCTACCTCTGCTCGGCTCGGCAGTTCTTACCCTGCTATCATTCGAGCTTCTAGAAGGGCTACTTTCATAGCGGGAGTTTTGTCCTCCTCTAGAAGGGTAGGCAGATCTCTCATCTGATCGTATTTCTGAATTTCTTCCACCTGCATTTGCCGTACCTGCGCTTCTGGTGCTTCTCACCTGATCAGGACTTGATACTCTGGAGGGTCTTGCGTCCACAGTTCTGCCTCTTGAAGAAGCTTGCAGATCAGGCCTGTAGATATCTACTGAATTTCTGGATACAGAAGCTCTTCCTGGGTTACTGCTTTGTCTTACCTGATATACTGGAACTGTTCTTCTGATAGTTCTCTCTACCTCTCTTCTGCTAGGACCTGTGATATAGGTATTGTTATTATAAATTACCGTGTTATTGATGATTTTGGTTCGGTTGATAATCTTAACCCTATGATTGTATGGCGCATAGTATCGGTAAGAATATCTGTCATAAATCCTGTTGCAAGGCAAGAAAACCCAATGATAAGTAGGAATGTTGATCCTTACATTGACAGAAAAAGCCGGGCCTAATGGAGCCCAACCATAATAACCACCCCCACTTCTCCAACTTACCCAGGCCGGTCCCCAATCATAACCCGGTATCCAAGCCCAGCTTTGGAAGTAGTCATCGAAGTACCACCTTCCATAGTGAAATGGTGCCCAGCCCCAATCATAATAAGACACCCAGGTATTGCCATATTCAGTCATCACCCAATGGCCGTTGGTTCGGTAAGGATGAAAATCTCCCTGAACAGCAGGCAACCAAATGTATCCATGTCGAGCGTCTTTGATCCAGTCTCCATAAGGCTGTAATTCATCATAGAATACCTGAAATGAAACTCCATTCCAATCTTCTGCTTTGGAAGGTTGAGTGAATAAGATCCCTAAGAATACTATTCCAGCGAGTATGGACCGGTGCCAGTAATTTGAGAGTAGCTTTTTCATTTGTTTGTGGTTTAAAGTGGGAAATCTGGATGTTCCGGCTGGTTGGTTTTAATTTATAGATGCATCTTTCTCTGTAAAGGTTGCATTCTAATAGAAACTAAAATCAAGCCAATCTTTCGAACTTTCATGAAAATCCAAATGGTTTAATGGTATTATCGTAAAAAATTAATAGAAGGTTCGATGTTAATATTTCATTTTAATCAAAAATACTTTTAAAAAATATATACTTATTTAAAAAAATTAATTAATGATTATTTTTAGGAATAAAAGTTTTTCCAAAGCAAATAAGCTTCCTATAAAAACTAGCCTGAAAATGGGCATTTTATCAGAAATTGAGATTGATAGAAAAAATTGAAATTTTTTAGATTTTTTTTGAAGTCAACTGATCCATTGCCCAGTTTGCTTTGGAAGCGGTAATTCCTGTGCTTGGGCAGCTGCCTTTTCCAAGTAATTGCGATACAATGCTTTCTATAAGAGGTTGCTGAATATGCTTGGGTAGATCTACTTGATAGTGGTAAGGTTCTTTCCCGTCTTTAAAAACTGTGAACTCTCCTTTACCAAAGGTTTCCACTTTGATTTGACCTTTGCTTCCGTCTATGACGATTTCATCCTTTTCCGCTGACTTGGAACTGGTGAAGCACCAGTTTCCGGTTCCCAAAACTCCGTTTTCAAAGGCAAAAGACCCGACAACAATATCCTCAGCTTCATAGGCTTGCGCTTGGTTGCTACAAAGCCCATTGGCAAAAATGATATCTCCAAAAAAGAAAGCCAGCAGGTCCAATTGATGGGAAGCCAAATCAAAGAAGTAGCCACCTCCTGATATTTCCGGTTGAATTCTCCAGTTGTTTTCCAACTGAGCAATAATTTCAGGCTCAACCACCTGTTTCATATTGATATGAACAGTGCGTATATCTCCAATATGTTCTTCATTTAGTAACTCTTTGATTTTGACAAAATGAGGGAGCGCTCTTCGATAATAGGCAACAAATAAAGGCACCTCATGCTTTTCACATACCTGGATCATTTCCAGACATTCTGCATAATTTCTGGCCATGGGTTTTTCCACATACACCGGTTTTCCGGCCTCTGCAGCCAATTTGCATAGTTCCAGGTGTACATGTGGAGGTGTCGCTATGTAGACTGCATTGACTTTGGGATCATGAATCAGTTGTTGCGCATCCGTATACCAAGTATCTATTTCATGTCTTTGGGCATAATCCTTCACTTTTTCTTCTGATCTGCGCATGACAGCTACTATCTTGCTATTTGGGATTTTGTCCATGGCAGGAGCTGATTTGACCTCACATACATCTCCAACTCCGATAATTCCCCAGCGAACTTCCGAATGATTAAACTTCTTCATGCTTAAAAATAGGGGTAGAAAAGGCTATTTAAAAATCAAAAAGCGTTTGGGTTGTTTTATTTAAAGGCCACCTCGGCAATCTACGACGGCCAAGTCGTCCGTCAGGTAATACGTGCACCTTTTACACTGGCTTTTCGGGCCACGATGGAGGAAGAATACGCTCAAGAAGAAGAGCAACTTTTTGAACAGCTTCCGGAAACAAGGATACTCGACCACCGTCATAACAATACTGCGGGTGGAAACCGAGTGGCTTGGCTGAATGCCGAAAGGGGAAAAATGCTTGGTCCATCAAGAACGCAGGAGGTACAGGAAGGAGATAGCTTGACGCTTGAAGTGGATGTGATTTTCGACAAAAAGAGAAAGGGCATATTGCATCCTTCTGCACTGATCAAAAGTGGAAGTCAAACATTATGGAAAGATCGCTTGCTGGAAGGGGTACAAAACCTTAACTTTTCTCCTGAGATCAATCCGATGTTGATCTATGAGTTTACCCGATTGCTATTGGCAGAGATTGAATCCAAAAAGACCCCAGAAAGTTACCTGATGTATGCGCTATATGATCAGGACAGTGTGCTATATGATCGGGGCAAGGTCTTGGTCAGCAATGCCGCCGCCAATGAGCATGAGCAACTACGACAGACACTCAAGGTCAAAAAGAATGGATATCTGGAAACCTTCGTAGTCAACGAAACAGCTCAGAATATCTTTTTTGATAATCTAAAAGTGCAAAGTACAAGTCCGATCATCGTCCAGGAAAATGCCTACTATCCCTTTGGTATGACCATCGCAGGATTGGATTATAGCTATAATAATCATACGAATAGGTATCTCTATAACGGGAAGGAACTGATAGAGGATCTGAATCTTGGTCTATATGACTATGGGGCTCGGATGTACGACCCAGCAATAGGCAGGTGGATTTCTGTGGATCCTTTGGCAGAAGAACGAAGTTGGGTAAGCCCTTACAATTTTGTGCAGAATAATCCATTGAACAGGATTGACCCTGATGGGGCACTTGACAATCCGATTGTTAATTCACAGGGAGAGTTTCTGGGATATGATGAACTTGGTGCTGGTGGAGAAGCTATCGTTTATGATGGTGCATTTAAAGAAGGGATGAGCCAGGATGAAATTTTCAATAACGGAGGGCAGTTTGCAACTGATTTTTTCATAGGTAATAATTTTAATATGGGTGACGCCTTAGATTTCCAATCCAAGGCGAACCAATCTTTCAAGGACAAGAGAAATACAGAAGCATTATTAGCTACAGGAGATTTAATAGGTGATATTTCTACGGGATTGTCTTTTATGACTGGTGGAGCAGGAGGCGCAAGGGTAGCTGCAAGGAGTGGGCTTATGGCCAGGGGTGTGGGCAATCAAGCACTTACGGCCAGCCCAAGACTTTTTAAAGCAACAGAACAGACGAGTAGATCAGCGGTTAAGAGGATTGCCCAGAGTATGAGTCAGAGTGGTTGGCAAGGTGAGGCAATTCATGCATATAAATTAAAGGACGGAACATTTGCCATACTAAATGGACATCATAGGGTTCAAGCAGCTACAAGGGCAGGAATAGATGTTCAATATAAAGTATTGAATTTTACGGAAGCACAGTCGCTATATGGCTGGAAATCAGAAGCTGAAATTATAATGTCAATTATTAGATAATGAGTCAGGAGAGCTTAATAGAACTCATCAAGGAGTATTTACAAGATGTTGATATCTTTATGTCTTTACTCCGAAAGAAGATTGGGGACAATCATCCCCTTGCATCTGCCAGACATGGTTTGATTCCGAAAGAGGGTTTATTAGAGGGGATTAAGTATAATTTTCATGGTAAGGGGTGTAGGTTTGAGAAATCGGGCAGGACTGTAGAGTTTGACTTTGGTAGTGGCTTAAATCATGAAGGTTTTGATTTATGGAGGTTGGGCATTTATGCGCATAGTAGGGAAAGTGACTTCCCTCAATATCAAGATCAGAAGGTACTTAGTGATGATTTCAATTCAGCAATTCGGGAAGGGTTGATTTTTAAAAGTAAGGATGAGTTAGATTCTAATTTTTATTTGATACCCAATTTCAAAAAATAATTTAAAGCTCTGGGTCTCTAGAGCTTTTAAATTATAATGCAGCTACATTTTTCTGAAAGAAGTCTTTGAACTTCTTTTTGGTCAGGAAAGTATCGATCATTTTGAAGACCATATTTTTTTCTTCGGGTTCGAGTTCAGCAATAAGTTTTACCTGTTCCATCAGGCTTTTATCTTCAATGGTCACTTCATCGGGGATGTTGCCGTCAAAGTTGATCAGCTCATCAATGGTCATTCCGAAATATCTGGCGATTTTGTTCACCCCCTCTGGGTGTAGAAGGTGCTTGATTGGGGCTAGGTGTAGTTTGTAACTACACCTTTCTATACAAAAAAAATTTGTAATTTGCTGATATCGAAAAACATTGTTTTATGGGAGAGGCCTATCAGATAAGAGATCAAGAAATGCCCTATTTCCTTACTTTTCAGGTTGTAGGTTGGGCGGATGTTTTTACCAGAAAAGTATATCGTGATTTTATTTTGGAGAACCTATCATATTGTCGGTTGGAAAAGGGATTGTACTTGTATGGTTTTGTGATTATGAGCAATCATGTTCATTTAGTGGTTCAGCAAAAGGATGGGAAGCTTTCGGATTGGGTGCGGGATTTTAAAAAGTTCACCAGTAAAAAGCTATTGAAAATGATCCTTGAGAATCCGCAGGAAAGCAGGAGAGAATGGATGAAGATGATTTTTGAGTACCATGCTGAGTTTAATAAACGATCAGGCGATTTTCAGTTTTGGACCCATGACAATCATGCGATAGAACTGTATCGGCCTGAAATGATTGAGACTAGGATGAAGTATATTCATGAGAATCCAGTTAGGGCAGGAATTGTCGAAAAGGAGGAAGAATATTTATACTCGAGTGCTAGGAATTATTCTGGTTTGAAGGGTTTGATTGAAGTGGATTATTGGTAAATAAAGTAACTAAGCCAATTGCAAATTGGTAAGGATATTAGGGTGAAGTTGCAAACTTCACCCAGTCCTAACGATGATTTTACTACACCCAGTGGAGACATCCAGTGCGGGAGCGGCTTCTTACACGGTAAAAAAAGTCAAAGAAGATGAAAATAAGTAAAATATCAGGTGATAGGTTGAGGATTAGAAATCTGGCATCTTACATAGTGGTCGTAGTTTTGATAATTGTAGCCTCTGAAAAGTATGGATATGGGCCAGTTTTAAAAGGATTGGGCATATTTATTGGAATAGTGTTGTTTAACTTGGCTGTAGTTAGGTCTTATCAGGAAATTACGTTCTTTTTTAAAACAAAATCTTGGGGGATTTCATCTCTTGTTACTATACTTTTGATATTATTTGTAGTTGGTATCCCTTTTGTTTTTGTTACTTTTTTAAATAGCACATTTGTTATATTGGGATCTGTGCTTAGTGCCTGTGTATTAGGTATCTTACTAATATATGATATAGGAAGGAGGACGTTAGGTTAATGGGTAAGCGAACAAGTATCTCTATAACGGGAAGGAACTGATAGAGGATCTGAACCTTAACCTATACGACTACGGAGCTAGGATGTATGATGCGACTATTGGGAGATGGGGTGTTGTTGACCCCTTGGCAGCACAGTTCCCAAGCTGGTCGCCATATAGTTTTAGCTTCAATAACCCAATTCGATTCATCGACCCAGACGGTAGGGCACCTTGGGATGTAATTATTAAAGGTTCGGAAAGTCAAGCAGCTTTTAATGAATTGCAAGCCTCAGTACAAGGACAACTTAACCTATCAATGGATGCAAATGGCAAAGTTACCTATACTCAAAGTGGTGATGGCAAACTTTCTAAAGATGCTCAACAACTTGCCAATGCAATAGACAATAGCTCAATTGTTGTAAATGTGAATGCAGAAAATACTACTACAACATCATCCGGTGATTTATACATTGGCGGTGCATTTGCCGGGAATACTGTAACAAAAGGAGAAGGCGGAAATACCGTTGTAGCGGAACAGGAAGTAAACCCAGGTGTTTTAGGGAAGATGAGCACTGCCCACGGAAAGCCTGGAGCAGATATGCTACACGAAGTTACCGAGGCTTATCAAGGCGCATTAATCTCGCAGAAGAAAGGTGTGTCATCACCGGCTTCAAATCAAAAGGGCTCAGTTTACAATAAAGCTCATCAGAAAGCGACCAGGCAGTCGGGCCCAGTATTAGAAAGGATTTATGATGCATCGGGCAATGAAATGCAAATGTTGCCGGGGAATGTTTATCCGCCAGGTGTACAACGTGCTGACTGGTATGTCAAGGATAAGAAAGGTAATAAGGTTGTCATCCAAGAATTGAAATAGTTATGAAGATACTACTGTGCATCTGTTCGGTACTGACACTTCTTTCTTGCTCAACGCCAAAAGGAATAGCTCAAGGCCAAAAGGAAGAACCAGGTTACCTGATTAAGAAAATAAAGAGCAAGAACTCCTGGCATATCATATATGCCCAAAAACAGGACAGTCTTTATAAAATAGTTGTTGGGAAAGAAGGTCTATCGAGAGACAATTGCAAAAAGATAGTTGTCGGAAAGTATTATGACCTTGAATTGAAGTCGAGAAGAGAAAATGTACCTGTAATTAATGGCGTTAAGTTAAAACCTGTAAACTATCTTGATGTTAAAAGTCCTGCATATGATAAAGAAGGGGTTGAATGTTACTCGTATGATGAAAAGACTGAGATTTGCATTGAACCAAAAAAAGGCATCTATGACCTGTATTATACGGATGACCTGAAAGGGTTATGTTATTTAAAGTAGAATATAAAATCAAAAGCCCGGACTTACCGGGTTTTTGATTTTATAGAGCGGCCACGTTCTTTTGAAAGAAGTCCTTGAACTTCTTTTTGGTCAGGAAAGTATCAATCATTTTAAATACCATATTTTTTTCTTCAGGTTCGAGTTCAGCAATCAGTTTTACCTGTTCCATCAGGCTTTTATCTTCAATGGTCACTTCATCGGGGATGTTGCCGTCAAAGTTGACCAGTTCATCAATGGTCATTCCGAAATACCTGGCGATTTTGTTCACGGCATCCAAAGACAGATCCCTGTCGCCAGCCTCTACCCTTGAATAATTGGAGCGGTGCATATTGACCAGTTCGGCAATTTGCTGTTGCGTCAGTCCTTTTTCTTCCCGGATGCTCTTTATAGTCTTACCAATGTGCTTCATTGCTGTTCTTTTCTTGCAAAGTTATCAAAAACGCACTAATAACGCCAGTATGATATAAATTGATACACTTACTGTTGTCTAAATGATACTTTATTGATACTTTTGCCCTGTATCAAAAAAACACACATAAATTTTTGACTATGGAGATACAGGAAATCAAACAGCGGCTCACCCTTGCAATGCTCCTGCAGCATTACGGGCTGAAAGCCGACAAGCAGAACCGTTTAAAGTGCCCGTTCCACAACGACAAAACCCCGAGCCTGCAACTGTACTACAAAACCCAGACGGCCTATTGCTTCTCCACCAACTGCAATACCCACGGCAAGGCCATTGATGTAATCGACTTCATAATGTACTACGAGAAATGCAGCAAGCACGAAGCAATCAAGAAAGCGGAAAGCATCATCAACCCAACGACACAAGCCCCGCCCATCAGCAAGCAGGCGAACGAGAAAGCAATGTTTTTGGAGCGGATGTTTACCTACTTCAAAAATGCGGTGCATAACTCCAAACCGGCCCGGGAATACATAGAGAGCCGTAACCTTGACCATAAGCAACTCGAAATCGGTTACAATGCCGGGCAGTTCCACCACGGGGCAAGGAAAGATGAAAGCCTGATAAACGACTGTCTGAAATATGGGATATTGTTGGACTTGGGGCTGAAATCGAGAACAGGCGAAACCGCATACAAGCCTTTTGGTAAATGGTGCATTGTCTTTGCCCTAAGAAACCCAAACCACGAAATCACAGGGCTATACTTTAGAAGCACATTAAGCGACAAGGAGCAACGGCATTTTTATCTGCGGGACAGGAGCGGACTTTATCCAAGCTATCCCAAAGCGGACACCCAAAAACTGATATTGACCGAAAGCATCATTGATGCAGCCAGTTTGTTACAACAGGAAGAAATCAAAAGTAAGTATGAAATAGTAAGCCTGTACGGAACCAATGGGCTTACAGAAGAACACCAAACAGCCATCCGAAAGCTGAAACACCTAACGGAAATCATCTTCTTTTTGAATGGAGACGAACCGGGAAACAAGGCAGTGGCCAAGTATGGCCCAATGCTCAAAGCAGAATATCCCAACTTGAAAATAACCAGTGCAGCCGTTCCGGAGAATGAAGATGTAAACAGCCTTTTGCAAGGCCACAGCCCTGAAATCTTGACCCATTTAATAGAAACAAGAAAGGAAGTTGATTTTATTCTTTCATCTGAAGAATCCCCGAAGGGAACGGAAATAACTCAATTGTTATCAGATGAAAAAGAAAAATCAGAACAACCCAAAGCACCGATAAACGGACTTGATACCACGAACCCTTACAACCTCAAATACAAAGGCAATGAAGCCGCTTACCAAATCAAAGGCTTTAGGACAGACCAACCCGACAGCCTGAAAATCACGATACAGACCATAGCAGAAGCAAGCAGCATTACATTAAAACTCGACCTGTACGAATACAAGCAAGTAGAAAGCTCCTGCAAACTCATAGCGGGAAAATTAGGACTGCGGAAAGACGCCATAGAAGCCGATTTAATGCAACTCACAAGCCTTTTAGAACAGTACAGAGATAAACAACAGTTCAAAGCCAACGGAAGGCAGGAAAGCAAAATACAAGTGCCGGCAGCCACGGCCACAAAATGTATCGGGTTCCTGAAAGCTGAAAAACTCGTGCAACGAATAAACAAACTCATTGGGAAAGCAGGGATAACAGGAGAAGAAACCAACCGTATTTTACTGTTTGTAATCGCAAGCTCTTACAAAATGCCCGACACCCTGCACGCATTGATACAGGGCAGTTCAGGAAGCGGAAAGACCAGGCTGTTAAAAATCATCAGCTACCTGATGCCTGATGAAGATGTAAAGAGGTACACAAGGGTTACGGACAACAGTTTTTACAACCAGGACGAATATTTTTTTGTAAACAAGCTGATATGCTTCGAGGATCTGGACGGGCTGAAAGAAGATGCACAGCTTGCCGTAAGGGAATTACAGAGCAACGATATACTAAGGACATCCACCAGTATTAAAGATGCAAGCGGAAAAATAAGCGGTGGGGAAAGAACCGTAAGGGGTCCGATAGCCAGTTTAGCCTGTACCACCAAAGGAGAAATTTATGAAGACAACATCAGCCGTAGTTTTTTGATTGCGGTGGATGAAAGCAAAGAACAGACCCTAAGGGTCATTCATTATCAAAACCACTTAGCAGCAGGTTTGGTTGACAAAGAAGAACAAAAAAGGGTGACGACCTTCGTCCAGAACTGCATCCGCTTACTCAAGCCCTATGAAGTCATTAACCCTTACGCCAACAAAATACAATTACCCGAATCAGCCCACAAGATTAGACGCTTAAACGAACTCTATCAAAGCTTTGTAAAGCAAATCACCTTACTCAACCAATACCAGAGAAAACAGGACAAACAAGGGCGGTTAATCACTGAAACCGAAGACCTGCAGACCGCTTGTGAAATCCTCTTTGAAAGTATCGTGCTGAAAGTAGATGAATTAGACGGCTCACTAAGGCAGTTTTTTGAACGCTTAAAATCCCACTTGAAGGACAAAGAACAGGAATTTACCCAACGGGAAATCAGGCAAATGCTCAACATCAGCAAAGCCCAGTGCAGCCGATTTTTTAACCACCTGCAGGAGATGGAATACATCACGGCCAAGTACTCGGGAAACCAACGGAAAGTGTGCTACAAAGTGGATTATTGGGACAACTACGCCAAAGTAAGAACACAGATAAAGGATGATTTAATGAACCAAATCGCAGGACTATAAACCAAGAAAGGAACAATACGGAACAATAATGGAACAATCTTTTTAAAGTTAAGTGCTTTTAAATCAATGTTTTTAGGTTAGAAATACCCCGATTGTTCCCTGTTCCGAAAAGTGTGTATATATGGGAAGACCTTCAAACATCATAGTGGTAAGCGAAGATTACCGGAAATTGGCAGAACAGTTCTTTACCTATCAAAAGCGGTTGGGCTATACACGCAAGAGCAACAAAGCAAGGTTCAATTACCTGAACGAGTTTTTGGAGTGGTTGGAAAGGCAAGGACTGTTGAGCATTGCCCAAATCCAAGCCCCTGAAATCAACCGTTATTACAGTTACATCAGTTCACGGCCAAGTAAAAAAGACGGAGGGGCATTGAGCCAAAAAACAACCCATAGCCATATGCGGATTATCCGGGATCTGTTTGAAATGCTTTTAAGAAGCGGACAAATACAAACGAATCCCTGCAGTACGCTCAACTTTCCTTATCCCAAAGGCAGTGAAGAAAGAACCGTATTAGACCAGGACGAAATCAAACAGCTTTACCAGGCCACAGAAACCGCACAGGAGCGGGCAATATTAAGCCTTGCCTATGGATGTGGTTTAAGGGTTGGAGAGCTTGTAAAATGCAATGTAGAAGATATAAGGCTAAGGGAAAAGATACTGATAGTGCCGGAAGGAAAAGGCAACAAAAGGCGGGTTGTACCCCTGTCAAACGGAGTAGTGAATGACCTTGCAAATTATTTTTACAACGAAAGGGACGAGCTGACCAAAGGACGGGATTATAAGCTCAATCAAAACTCCTTTATGCTTCACTCCAGGGGCGGACGGATGCGAACACACACCTACAACAAATACCTGAAAGCCATTATTGAGAGAACCGGAAATGAAGCCATCAAAGAAAAGCAGATTACCATACACAGTTTACGGCACTCGATAGCCACCCATCTTTTAGAGCAGGGAATAGCAGTAGAACAAGTCAGGATGTTTTTAGGACACTCACAGCTTGAAACAACCCAAATCTATACCCACATCAGTAAAGAACAGTTAAAAGAGTTGATAAAATGAAACTGAAAGAGTTTTTAGAAAAAGAGTACAGCAGAACCAGTATAGACGGTTACGAAAATATGATTGACCGCTACATCTTGGCAATGGGAGACAAAGCAGAGAAAGGAACTTATACGGACGTTTTGGACTATATCGGACTTTTGCGGGAACAGGGCTTACACCCCAAAACACTAAGAAACAACCTGTTTGCCATCAAAATCTACTATCGGTATTTAGTGGCCACAGGAAAGCGGAACGACCACCCGTGTAGATATTTATACCTGAAAGACCAGATAAACCGAGCCATCCAAGTAGAAAGCCTTTACCCAAAGGAAGTATTGGAAGAACTTTACGAAACCCACCAAAGCAAAAAACCGGACAATCAGAACAGGGATAAAATCATCATTAGTCTGCTCATTTACCAGGCGTTGACAGTCCTTGAAATATCCCAACTCCAAACAAGCGATATCGACCTTGAAAACGGAACCATAAAAATCAAATCCAATGTAAAGAACAAAGGCAGGACATTGAGTTTAAAACCCAATCAAATACTGTTGTTCCACAACTATTTAAAGCACGATTACAAACGCTATCAAAGGAGACAGAAACCAAGTAAACGGAAGGATTATTTTTTGCTTGGTGACGAAGGTTTACAGCTATGGGCAGGCGGGATAAACCGAATGATCAATCGGGACAGGAACGAGCTTGAAAAGTTAATCCCGTTCAAAATAAGACAGTCCGTAATTGCTCATTTGCTCAAAGAAAACAATGACGTTAGAATAGTCCAGGAGTTTGCAGGACACAGAAGGGCAGCCAGTACGGAAGCCTACAAACAAACAGGATTAGAAGAACTTAAATCAGCAATCGAAAGACTGCATCCTTTACAATGAACGGACGAAAAAAGAAGCGGTAAAAATAAATGCCCCCTTCGTTCGGGATGATTTAATGACCCACCCGCCAACGCTCAAAAGGCCATTACAGACTTGGCTTGCAGTGCCCCCGTTTTTTTCTGTCATACTTTTTGTGGCTGTGTTGCCCACGCTAACAGGCACATTATTTTTTCATTTGAAAGAGTTGATTTTTTAAAGGTCAAATGAAAAAATAAAGAGCCTGTCCCAACGCAAAACACAGCAACAAAAAGACGCTTCACTCCAACCACCACCACCGTTCCGCTTATGCCAGAAAAAAACGGGGTAAGCTATTTAACATAAAATCGCTTCCATTATGGTACAGCCGCTCAAAGCCCACCGCACAAAACCAAAGCTGTACCATAATTCATTTTATGTTCAAGGGGACAAGCCCAAATAGCCACTGCAAGCCAGCCTGTAATCAGCCTTTTGCCCACGCTCCCCACCCGAAAAAGCGGTATCCCGAAACAAAGGGGGCATTTATTTTTTGTTTGTTTTATGCCACTCCCTCCGGTCAGACAATGGCAGAGCCTCCGGCAGGTAGGAAAGTATGCCTGAGCCGAGAAAAGCCAAAGGGTTGCCACCGCTCAGAGCCGACCCGAAACCCTTTGTCTTTACACGGCATACGGCAGAAAGGCAAGAGCGATAAAGAAGTTTTAAGGAGTTGATTTTTTAAAGGTAAAAACTTCTTTACCGCACTTGCTCCACACACCCCGCCACCCTTTTAGCGGTGTTCCCTGCGGTCACGAGTTGTTAGCCCCACCAGCCGCACGAACCGACCAAAAACACAACAAAAAGAAAAGCAAAGGAAAGTTCCGGGCTGACAAAAAAGCAAGGGTATATAAACGGCTCGTTCCTCACCGCCCTTGCTTTTTTGCATCCCTACACTTGAAAGGATGGCTTTCTTTTTTTTCTGTTTTTTTCTTTGTGGAAATGTTTATTAAAGGGGGTTAAAACTTGCTTTTAAGCTCTATTACCCATTGCTCAAAATCATCCCTCTTAGTAAACTCCAAAGGCTTTTGACCTTCTTCCATAATAACCTTTACCCGGTGACCTTCATCCAGTGAAGCTCTTACTGAATCAAATGCTCCTTCTGCAGCAACAGGACTGGCTGCAAGGGTGAAAGCATCCCAAATACTCTTGTAATCAAAATTGTGTGTCATATTTTTAAACTTTATTATAAATACTATGGAAAAACAAAAAAGACAGAAATTATCTATTTTTTTTTTCAAATGAATGCCACGCAGTGAACGGAACGGCTTCAAATCCCTGGCGGGGCTTTGTTCAGATGAAAGAAAAAAGTAAGGTGAAAATTATTATCTTTGTCGTTAATGGGTTGCCTGAAACTGACATATAACCAAGCTTTTGAAACCCCGCTAAAAGTCGTGTATAGGACGGCAGCAGTGGAGCAAAAAAGCGTACAGGGGTTTTTAAGTGTTGACCCCTTGGCAG
>NZ_DFMT01000017.1:0-58948 GCF_002376385.1 Algoriphagus sp. UBA3586
GCAATTATTACTTGAATCTGGGAGGTTATTTAAATCGAAAATAAAACTAATACTTATGAAAAACACGCTACCCAAATTTCTGAGGAGATTTACATTGCTGATTGGGTTGCTTGGTGTCATGTTCTATTCTGAGGATGCTTTTGCTCAGAAAAAGAAAAAGAAAGATTCCAAAAACACCCCAGCAGCCACTACTCCGCCAGCTAGACCCCAAAATGGCGGAAATAACAAAGGTCCAAAACCCTACAAGGATGTCATCACTAAAGATGCAAAATCCAAAACCGGATTATTCAAAGTTCATGAAATAGACGATAAATATTTCTATGAAATTCCTGATTCCTTGTTTGGCAGAGATATGTTGATGGTGACCACCATTGCAAAAACTGCTGACGGAATTGGATATGGAGGAGAAAGAACCAACACCTTGATGCTTCGATGGGAGAAAGAAAAGGATGCAGTCCTTTTGAAAGTAGTTTCGGTAGATAATTATGCTGCTGATTCTTTGCCTATCGCAAAGGCTGTTCAAAACTCCAACTTGGAGCCTATACTTCAAAGATTTGATGTCAAATCCAAAGCAACAGATTCTACAGGAACTGTGATTGAGGCTACTGATTTGTTTGCAAAAGATGTGCAGGCACTTGGTCTTCAGAGAAACAGAAGAACACAGTACAGAGTGCAGCGACTGGATGGAGATCGTTCATACATCGTTCATATCAATACCTACCCTATCAATATTGAAGCCCGCTATGTTTTGACTTACGCGGCTGCTGAGCCACCATCAAACAGCTCAACAGGATTGATCACTTTGGAAATGAACTCCTCTATGGTTTTACTTCCAAAGGAGCCAATGATGCAGCGTCTTGCTGACCAGAGAGTGGGTTGGTTCGGTAGGTCCTATGTGGATTATGGTGCAGATGCACAAAAAGCCGAATCACGTAGATTCCTAGATCGTTGGAGACTGGAAGTGAAAGAGGAAGACATGGAGAAATTCAAGCGTGGAGAATTGGTAGAGCCTAAAAAACCTATCGTTTATTATATCGATCCTGCTACTCCTACCAAATGGGTTCCTTATCTAAAGCAAGGTGTGGAAGATTGGCAAAAAGCTTTTGAAGCGGCAGGTTTCAAAAATGCCATTATAGCAAAAGAAGCTCCTTCTCCTGAGGAAGATCCTACCTGGAGCCCGGAAGATGCTCGTTACTCGGTAATCCGCTACTTTGCATCTGACATTCAAAATGCCTACGGACCTCACGTATCTGACCCAAGATCCGGAGAAATCATCGAATCAGATATCGGCTGGTATCACAATGTGATGAACCTTTTGAGAAACTGGTACTTCATCCAAACAGCTGCTATCAATCCAGAAGCTAGAAGTGTGAAGTTCAAAGATGAAGTAATGGGACGATTGATCCGATTTGTATCAGCGCACGAAGTGGGTCACACCCTTGGTTTGCCACACAACTTCGCCTCTTCTCATGCTTATCCTGTGGAAAAACTACGTGATCCAAAGTTCACTGCAGAAATGGGAACAGCTCCATCTATTATGGACTATGCGAGATTTAATTATATCGCTCAGCCTGAAGACGAGGGCGTAAGTTTAATGCCAGATGTAGGACCTTATGATAAATATGCTATCGCTTGGGGCTATAGACCTATTCCAGATGCAAAAACTCCAGAAGAGGAGCTGCCAACTCTAGATCAGTGGATTCTGGCGAAAAAAGGTGATCCTGTATACAGATATGGACGTCAGGGAAATTCTTATGATCCGACCACCCAAAGTGAAGACTTGGGAGACAATTCCATGAAAGCTTCTGAGTATGGAATTAAGAACCTAAAGAGAATTATGCCTAATCTAATGGAGTGGACCGCTGAAGAGGACAAGCCTTACAAAAACTTCTCAGATTTGGAAGAAATGTACGGACAGGTTTTAGGTCAGTTCAATAGATATATGGGACACGTAAGAACCCATGTGGGCGGAGTAATGGAAGTTTATAAAGCGACCGGACAAGGCGAGCCAGTGTATTCACACAACCCTAAAAACCTTCAGAAATCAGCTGTAGCCTTCTTGAATGAGAATTTATTCCAAACTCCAACTTGGATGATGGAAGAAGAAATCATCGCGAGAACAGGCGACTTTGGAGCTTTGGAAAGAATCAGAGGCTTACAAGTAGGTACTCTAAACGGAATCCTGGATTGGGGCCGATTGGGTAGAGTCATCGAAAACGAAGCTCTAAACGGAAACGATGCTTATAAAATCACGGAATTATTCGATGATTTAAGAAAAGGCATTTGGACCGAACTGCCAGCAGGAAGAAGCATAGATGTGCACAGAAGAGCGCTTCAGAGAGCGCATATCGAAAGATTGGAGCTCTTATTGACAGGTGATGAGCCCAATGTGCCTGCAGCATTCAGAAGATTTGTAGGGCCTCAAATCAACGCTTCTCAGTCTGATATCAGACCGATGGCGAGAGGAGAGCTGAAAACCCTTCAAAGACAAATCAGATCAGCTATTCCGCGAACTTCTGATACCATGTCTAAGTTACACTTGGAGGATTTGGCAGAAAGAATAGCTCAAATTTTGGATCCAAAATAATTGGATTCCAGTTATATCAAGAAAGGCGTCCAATTCTGGGCGCCTTTTTTTGTAAAAGTTCAAATTCCTTAATTTGCAGAATAATTGAACGCATGTTGACACCGCTTTCCATATTAAAAAGACATAAGCTACGCATCACTGACTGCCGCTTGGATATTATTCAGGAGTTTTTGGATAGACAGGTAGCCTTGGCGCATAGTGACCTGGAAAATAAACTGGAGAATCAATTTGACCGGGTAACTATTTACAGAAGCCTCAACACTTTTTTGGAAAAGGATATCATTCATAAAGTCTTGGATGATAGCGGAGCCACTAAATATGCATTATGCTCTCATGAAGATGAGCATGAGCACGATCATGAGCATGTGCATTTCAAATGCGAAATCTGTGGTGAAACAACCTGCTTGGACAGCATCAGTCTACCTGACATCAAACTTCCTAAAGGCTTTAAGAAAAAAGAAATGAGCTTATTGGTACAGGGGGTTTGTGAAAAATGCCATTAAACATCTACTGGTTCAGGAGACTTTTTCGGGCTTTTTGGGCTAGTGGGCCAAATGACTCCAGGAGGCAAATCAATTTTAGGCGGGCTTTGATTTTCAATCCCACCATCTCCATCATCACCATTACTTTTTCCCTTTTTCAGCGAATTTTTTGTCATGGTGGCTACAAAGTAAATCACAATGACATAGGCAAAACCCGCTAAGAATAGGTTGATAACCAAACTGCTCATAAAGAAAAATTTTACTTAAGATAAATCAATACACTTTTTAAATCAATGACTTAGGCGAATTGTTTCTTAATTTCTAAAGTATCTATCATTTTATTCGGCTTGTTTTATCCCTAGGATACTTGGATATTTGCGGTCTGAAAATCGAAAAGTGATGATTGTTAAAACTAAAAAATACCAATTACCAACCGGAACATATATTAAGATGGGCCTTACCAGTGTTTTGAAAGAGCAATGGTGGGTGATTTTGATAGCCTTGGCAATTTGTTGCGGATATTTCTGGATTGCATCTATCTGGTGGATTATAGGAGCCTTGATAGCTTATGGATTATATGTGCTGTTTTGGGCGATTCAGTTTACCGGAGTAACTCAAATGGAACAAAACAAAGTGATCTTTGAAAAGATGGCTTATGAAATTGACTCCAGACAAATTCTGATGAAAATCAATGCCCGCCAGGGAATGCCTGTACAGTGGAATATGATCAAAAGGGCTGAGATGGGAAAGGACGCGTTTATCCTTTACATGTCCAAAGCCCAGTTTATTCACCTTCCATATAAAATTTTCAATTCGGAGAATGAGAAAAAATTCATGGAGACTATTCTGAAGAGAAAAGAACTGATAAAATAAATCTGATTTTCCGCAATCATACCAGTTGCCTTATTTTCCTTGCTTGACAGGCTGGATGACCGAAGACGGTAGCTTCCGGATTCTGATCCTTTCAGCAGACAACAAGCCATATTTTTGTAAATACTGGTAAGAAAGCGGATATCCAAAAAATAAAAATTTGATTCTCTTCAATTTCACAAGTTGCCATACTTTTCTGGCTTGACTGATTGGAAGATCGAAGAGTAAAGCTTACAAATTTTGATCTTATCCCCCAAGCTAATGGTAATCTGAACATACCAGCTGGCTTAAAAAAGGATCTTTAAAAATAAAAAAATGCCTGTCTTTCGACAGGCATTCGTTTTTCTTCGAGCTTAGATCTTACATCGGAGGCAAGATCACTTTATCGATCACGTGCACCACACCATTATCTGCTTCGATATCAGCAGCGGTAACAGTTGCATCATTGATCATAGCTTTTCCGTCTTTCAAAGTTACAGTCACAGCACTACCCTGCACCGTAGTAGCCTTCTGACCATTTTTCAAGTCTGACGACATGATTTTACCTGGTACGACATGGTAGGTCAATACTGCTACCAGTTTGTCTTTGTTTTCAGGCTTCAATAAATTCTCTACAGTACCAGCTGGCAATGCAGCAAAAGCATCATTGGTTGGTGCGAATACAGTAAAAGGTCCGTCACCTTTCAATACATCTACTAGGTCACCCGCTTTCACAGCTGCAACAAGCGTAGAAAGAAAATCTGTACTTACCGCCAAGTCAACAATATCTGCCTCTACCTCATGCACATTTTGAGTTCTTGGGGCAAAAGCTGAGGCAACAAAAAACATGGCCAGAATTAAAATACTTCCAATTTTTTTCATGATAGTTAAAGTTTTGGTTTAGGAATAGAAAACCTCCCCGCTAAAGGATTGTTTGTGAGGACTTTGTTAAGAAATTTTAAATGGCCCTGAGGAGTTTAGGACGGTAACAAAGTCCAATGAGTGGTAAAAAATTAGTCGAAAATCTAAAAAGTAAAACCTGAAGAAATTTGCATCTTTGACTATGCTGATCAAAATTATTGCCATAGGAAAGACAGATCATCCTGCTATTCAGGAATTAACAGAAATCTATTCCCAGCGAATAGGACATTATCTCAGGTTTGAATGGGAGATTATTCCTGATCTCAAAAACACCAAGTCTCTGTCCCAATCTGCCCAAAAAGAAAAAGAGGGAGAGTTAATTCTAAAGAAAATCAATTTATCCGATGAGTTAATATTATTGGATGAAAATGGAAAAAGCTTCGATTCTATTGGATTTTCAGACTTTTTGCAGAAAAAAATGAATGCTGGAATCAAGCAGTTGATTTTTGTAATCGGCGGCCCCTATGGCTTTTCGGATGTGGTATATCAAAGGGCCAATGGAAAAATATCTCTTTCCAAAATGACCTTTTCCCATCAGATGATCCGGCCATTCATTGCGGAGCAAATTTACCGAGCCATGACTATTTTAAGAGGAGAACCTTATCACCATCAATGATTTATCTAAAAAAAAGTATGTTAAGTTTTTCCAAATATTTTTTCCAATGTTACCAAATTGTTAACTTTATGATATATTTGGTAACATTGACATTACAAAATGAAGATCAAATCATTCCTAACCAGTCTCTTTTTCTTGCTGAGCATGCTTACTGCGTGGTCCCAGGAGAGCTCTGTGTTACCGAATGACCTTCCTTTTGAAACTGAAATCGAGAAATCTCTTTGGGAAAAAAGTCTAAGCGAATCAGATTATTTGGCACTTTTTAGAGCGGTACATGCCGAAAATGAAATGCATGCTCAGAAATGGGAAGAGCATATTTCAACATTAGACAAGAAATTTGAGAAAAAGGGAAAGAGCCTTAAGTTCATCCGCACCCTATTTGAAAAGAGTCATCAGAATTTATTCAAAACTTACGAGCAGCACGCTACTTTCAATCAAATGCTATCCGAAGGCAAGTTCGACTGCGTGAGTGGTACTGCGACACTTGGAATGATTTTGAATAAATATGGATTTGACTTCGAAATCGTAGAGACCGATTACCATGTATTTTTAATTGTCAATGTGGATCAGAATCCAATCATTTTGGAAAGCACTTTGAGAATTGGCGGCATGATAACTAATCCAGGAGAAGTAAAGAATTATCTAAAAGCCTATGCTCCGGAAGAGGCATCCAGCTATTTGGATCTGAGACAAAGAATCGGTAGTCCCAATCAATCTGAAAGTGAAAAAACCATTTTTAGAAAAATCAACTTGACCCAATTGGCAGGTTTGCAATATTACAATGATGCTATTTTGCATTTCAATGAGCAATCCTATCGAGTGGCGGCAGTTCAATTGGAAAAGGCTTATAAACTTTACGAGTCAGAAAGAATTGAAGGATTAAAAAATCTTGCCATTGATCAGGCCTACAAAAATCTGGGCATAGACTTAAGAAAATAAAAAATGGCCTCTTTCCCCCCGAAAAGAGACCTTGTTGACTGTTACCGATCACCCCGAATCATTCCAGTCTTCTAAAAATCACATCAAAAACATCAAAATAAACAAGATTAAGGCTATTCTTGCTACCCAAACTTTGACTGTATCCATTTCGATTGTGGGTTATAAAATCAAATTTATAGAGCAAATTAAATCTATACAATACGACAAATGCCCTATCTTGAGACAGGGCATTGATCATTTAATCGTGATGATGGCCTCCTGGGCCATGAACATGGCCATGTTCTATTTCTTCTTTTTCAGCCTCACGAATTGCAACAATCTTTCCTTCAAAGTATAAATCATATCCTGCCAGAGGTGGATTAAAATCCATATGAACTCCTCTATAGTCGACCTTGATGATTTCTCCGCGCATTTGATTTCCCTTATCATCTTGCATGGGAATTACTCTACCGACTTTCAGAATATCCTTATTCTTTTTTCCGTCTTCTTTGAAATTCGCCTTCGGGATAATGACTTTTTTATTTTCATCATAATCTCCATAGCCATTTTCAAAGTCAATGAAAACTGAGAAGGTATCCCCTGCTTTTTTCCCTGAAAGCACTTCCTCCAATTTGGGAAGTACATTTTGATGTCCAAACAAAAACGGAAATGCTTGAGCTTCTCCTACCTCTTCAAATAACTCCTGACCGGACTCTCCGTCGTCTACCTTTAAGGTGTAAGCGATCGAAACCACTTTATCTTTTTCAGCTATCATTATTAATTTGATTATTTGAATAAATAGGCAACTCCCAAATGTGCTACGGAATTCTTTCTGTCAAAACCAGGGACAAAATATTGATCCGGCTGGTTTTCGAGGAACCATTTGTAATTGAGGGTATTTACATATTGAAATTTCCCACTGACCAGAATATTTCCAAATCTCCAGTCTGCCACTAAGGAAGGCACTAAATCCACATATTTATTTCTAAAATCCTTAGAAGCTTCGTATCGGTAATAGTAGAAATCATTATTGTAGACAATTCGCTCCATCTGAAATCCGATTCGGTTCATTTGATCCACCCATGCGAATTCCACAAAAATCTGATTACTTCCCGGACCATTTCCTACTCCTAAAACCTGCCCCTGATGAGTATATCCATGTCGCACGTAATCATGGATGTACCAAGTGCGAAGTTGTCTGATTTCTTCCCGAATAGTCTGACCGGTTTGAGTCATTTCAGAACTAATCTGGAAATACCTTCCTTGCTTTTTCAAAGGCATCAAGTGGGAAAACCCAAAAGTAAATGCCCTGCCTTTTTCAGGTGTGATCATAAAATCCCCCGTTCGAAAGCTATTCCCTCGAGTCCCGTATTCTCCATAAAATTCAAAATGACCTTCGGCACTCAACCATCTGAAAAATCCTGAGCTAAATTGTTGCCTCTTGTCGCGGATAGGATCTTCTACATTTTCAGGCCCCTTTCGACCATTGAAAACAGGCAAGCCATCTGCAAAGCTTGTCATATCTTCTCTGTACATATGGTTCACAGAGCCATATCCTAAGAATAAACCAGGAACCCATTTAGGCTGATAAGTCAAAACTAAGCCTCCCAGGTAGCGGTCTCCATTTTCTCTTTTTGGAATGAGAACTGGATTTTGTTGGATAGAATAATCAGGATGAGGAGGTGAGAAATCCGTGGATTTCAAAAACCCGGAAATCAGTTGCCCTTCAAAAGAACCGATTTTGGATTGAACAGGCTTTCTGGTATTAAGAGTAAAATGGAGAAAACCCGGAGCATTATTTCCCAAAAGAAGGGAGTTTCTTCGACCGGGACCCCACCATAAATTTTCTGTAGAAACCCCAATAGAATATTCTTTGTAATTATACCTCAAGCTGGACTGTCCCAAAAAGAATTTATTGTAAGAACCAGTCCCAAATCGCTCAGGCATATCTATCCTATTCATGTATTCATAATAAAATAGGATGGTGGCTTGATGCTCGATCGGGAAACCTATGTAATCTTTGTTTTGCGCGAGCAAAAGCTCGGGTTGAAACTGCAAAGAAAGTCCCTCATATTCTAAATAGGTTCCAATGCTGAGTAAATGCTGTAAGCCTCTATTTGGTATAAAAGCTCCATCATTGGTTCCAAATGCATAAGTAGAGTTATACTGCATTCGGTAAGAAGCAGGAAGCAGTAAAAACTTACCTTTTTCTTCCGGACCAAATCTTTTATGAGTTCGACTTTGATCAAAATCTACTATCGAACTGTCCAAATCAAATCCGTCCTTAACTCCGAAAGCTTCAGTAGGATATAATGGACGTATCATCCAACTGGAGGTAGAATCAACTTTTCCCAGCAATTGAGCTCTTCTCAAATACTCATCTAATAAGGGAGTACCAAGTGGGATGGTTTGCGAAAAAGCTGGATAAAAGCTAATCGCAAAAAATACCAAAATCAATGACTGTTTGAATGTGTTTTTGTACCCCATATTAATTAACGATCAATGCTTCAACGGTAATTTTTGCCAAGGACCAAGACTCATCACATTTAGGGTCCGGACTATTCTCTTGGCGTAATTCAGAATTCCAAAAAATCTTCACATCTGAACTTTGATGTCTGATGATTTTGGAAACAGTATATCTACTGGTGTAATTAGGGAAAGCACCAAATATGCATAATCCAGGCATATTGGTTCTAGTACTACCAGATTTGGGTACATTCTGCCGAAAATATGAATTCGGAAATGACTGGTAAAGACAAAACGTAGATTCACAGGGTGAATTAGAAAATGTCGTTCTGAATATTTCCTCATCATCTATCCCGAAGAACCAGTAATCTGGCCCGGACAAACCATCATCCGCATTGCCATCCCAGCTGTCATGAATCAAGACTTCTGTGGTAATTTTCAACATATTGTGTGATGGAAGATTGTCCAATTTTACAGATACTTCCTCATTGTGGTAATGCCCTGCAATCGTATCATTTTGGAAAATAAACAGCCTTCCGTTTTCAAAGCCTTTTAAATCCAGCGTGGAAAAATCATTATCATAAACCACTACCGATGATTCCAAGGTATCTGTGCAGGCGCTGATGGCAAAAGTTAGTATTAAAAAAGAAAGCAAATTTCTACCCCGCTTCCAGGTCCAAATATTCATATGTCCGAATCTGATAAAACTCTAGCTACAAAGAAACAAAAAAGCAGCCAATTAGAAGACTGGAAAAGTGCCTAAATATCATAGAACTGAGTCATCATTTCTTATTTTTGCCCCAAACCAAAGTTATACTATGCCAACTTTTACTATTGTCGCAGGTGCACGGCCTAATTTTATGAAAATTGCTCCCATCATTCATGCTATCCTGAAACAGCAAGAGAATGGGAAAAACATCAATTTTCGATTGGTTCACACAGGACAACACTATGATAAAAAAATGTCCGGAGACTTTTTTGAGCAATTAAACATTCCTGAGCCCCATGCGAATCTGGGAGGCGGAGGCGGAACTCAGGCAGAGCAAACAGCCTCTATCATGGTGGCTTTTGAAAAAGAATTGATGGAAAACCCCACTGATTTGGTAATTGTCGTGGGAGATGTCACCAGCACCTTGGCCTGCTCTATTGCAGCTAAAAAACTTTGTATTGATGTAGCTCATGTAGAGGGCGGAATTCGCTCAGGCGATTTAAGTATGCCCGAAGAAATCAATAGGATGGTCACAGATTCTATCACTGACCACTTTTTTACCACCTCAGAAATAGCTAATGAGAATCTTAGGAAAAGCGGCTTCCCTGAAAGTAAAATTCACTTTGTGGGAAATACCATGATAGATACGCTAATGGCCCAGATGCCTAGATTCCAAAAGCCCGAAGGAGCTATTTTTGATGGGCTGGAAAAGGGAAAATACTTCGTAATGACCATGCACAGACCTGCCAATGTGGATCAGGAGCAAAAGCTAAAGGCGATGATTGATGCTATTTTGGAAGGAACTCAAGGCTTACCAATCATATTCCCTGTTCACCCAAGAACAGCCAAAAACCTTCAAGCCATAGGCATTGACGCTCCTAATCTTCACATGTGTGAGCCTTTGGGTTATTTGGAATTCAATTATTTGGTAAAAAATGCAAAAGGTGTCATTACCGATTCAGGAGGTATTACCGAGGAGGCATCTATCATGAATGTGCCTTGTGTAACCTTAAGAGATAATACTGAAAGACCAGAAACCATTTATTTGGGCACCAACGAATTGGTAGGTACAGACCCTGCCAAACTTCGACCATACCTGGAAAAAATCATGAATGGGGATTGGAAGCAATACCAGGGAATTCCAATGTGGGACGGAAAAACAGCGGATAGAATTGTCTCAATTTTGATGGAAACCTATCAATAAATGAATACTCAGGAAAGAGTAGAATTCTTAGTGAAAAGTCTTCAGATGCAAACGCACCCTGAAGGTGGTTTTTACAGGGAAATTTATAGATCTCCTGAAATCATAGAAACCCAACAGGGAAAAAGGAATTTAAGTACAGCTATTTATTTTCTATTGACCTCAGAAAATATCTCACGCTTCCATCGAATTCAAAGTGATGAGATATGGTTTTGGCATGAGGGCAGCCCACTTTCTGTTCATACACTTTCGGAAGAAGGACATCAAATCATGTCATTAGGTCCAGCGAATGAAGAAAGTTGTCAACCACAGCGGTTGGTTCAGGCTAAAACAATCTTTGGAAGCAGTGTTGATTCGCTGGGTTCTTATGCGCTGGTATCCTGCGTAGTATCACCGGGTTTTGATTTTGAAGACTTTGAGCTGTTTTCCACAGAAAGCCTTTTGGCACTTTATCCGGAAGAAAAAGAAATAATACATCGATTAACTTAGCTACGATGCAAAAAACAAAGGCTTCCAAATCTCTTCGGAAGCCTTTTTCATTGTGGTAATTAATCCTTAGAAAGAAAATGCTACTTTAAAGTTCATTCTCAAGCCTGGAGCAAGGCTAGTAAAGATCTGATCTTGCGCTGCGAAAGATCTAAACACCATTTCTCTTTTATCATTTAGGATATTCTGAACTCCAAATCCAGCCTGGATTCTCTCATCAGCTCCAAATGACTTATTGATATTCAAGTTTAAGCTATGGAAAGGTACTGTGTAAGTGTCTGTTCTGTTTCCAAAACCCACATAGTTCAAAGTAGAACCCTGCACATTGTAGAATACACCAGCTTCCCAGCCTTTGTTATAATCTTGGTATGCCAAACCTGTATTGATAATGTAAGGAGCCTGTCCAGCCATATCTCTTGTGTCTTCCACTACTTCTCCTTCTCTGGCAGTCAATGATCTGGATCTGAATTCAGATTCTGACATTTTGATCCGGGACTCGGTTACAGTTACGTTTGTATTCCAGTTGAATTTCTCCAAAGCAGGTGTGATAAAAGCCAAAGACTTTCTGAATTCAAATTCCAATCCTGCTACTGTACCGTTTCCTACGTTTCTTGGTTGGAAAGTACCCGGGTCAGCAAGAAACTGCACCATTTCGATAGGTCTGTCGAAAGTTTTGTAGAAGGCACTGACAGAAAGCATTTGACCTCTTTCTTGGAATGCTTCCCATCTGATATCAAAGTTGTTGATTCTTGTTGAAACCAAGTTTCCATCCCAAAGCACCTCTGTACCACCATTGGTAGTCTCAGGGTACAAGCCACCGATGAAAGTTCTACCGGTAATCGGATCTAGAATCTCAGCATAAGACAATTCTTTGAAAGATGGTCTTGCGATAGTTCTGGAAGCAGAAAGTCTTAGATTCTGATTGTCTTTCAAGTTGTAGATCAAGTTCACTGTCGGGAAGAAATCAATATCATCCAACATAGTCACCAAATCAAAGTTGATGGTTCCGGTTTGGTTAGTACCTGTATAGTACTGATTGAATTTCTCTACTCTCAAGCCAACAATTGCCTTTAATTTATCTGCTGGTTTCGCTTCAACAGAAGCATAACCCGCTACATTGGTAGCGATAGATTGATACTCATTAGGGTTGATTGGAATAAAATCCGCATTGTATCTTACTCCATTTCTGTTTGTCCCAGAGAATAAGTTCTCATCTCTTAGAATTTCGTTTGGATCTCCTACGAATTCAGTGTCACCAGTTGCAAATTGGAAGCTTTGGATATTGAAGTCACGGTATTTGAACACATAATTAGATCCAAACTTTACTTTTGATTCTCTTTGGAATAAAGAAAGGGATTTAGCTATATCTACTTTACCCACTACACTGTATTCTTCCAAATTTCTCCAGATTCTTGCAGGTAAACCTACTTCAGTAGAAATGGTATTGGTAGGAACTCTGAATCTTGTAAATCTGATGTCCGGATCTTCAATAGTAGATCTGGTCGGTGCCAATTTCCAGTTTACTTCCCAATCTCTGGCATTAAAGAAATGTGTACCTCCCAATAAAACACTGGTAAGTCCTCTTTGGCTATACTCCAAGTTATACTGCTTCGCTTCAAAGTTTGCTCCAAGGTTAGTATTGACGAAATCAAATTCACCAGCTTTGGATTCACCATTTTGAAGGTGCATGATATTCAATTTGTACTTGGAATTATCAGTTTTCAAAGCAATCCCTGCAAGTCCTCCCAACAAAACATTGTTTACACCGTAGTCACCTCTTTGTCTTTCCAGAGGTTCTAGCTCAGTGTCATTAGCCTGTCTTGGTTTTGCAAAAAGGTTGAATTCGGCATCCTGGTAAAACTCTGTTTCATTTTTGTAAGTCAGAGCAAAGTTATAACCCCAAGTTGCTTTGGTTCTTGCAACTTGATTTCCTAGAGAAAAGCTAACACCCAAATCCATCAAGCTGTTAGTTCTATATCCTCCTAACGTTCTGTTGAAGCTTCCCAAAATCTCCTGATATTCCATCCCTCTTGCTCCGTTAGGGTTACCTACCGCCTGTCCATATTGTGGAATGTTAGTTCTACCATCTGTAGGGATAGCTCTTGTACCATCGTCGAAACCTAGCCAATCTGTCTGACCACCGTCATACTTCAGGTAACTGGAATTAAAGTGCATGGAAGGAGTCAAGCCACCACTTAGGCTCAATCGCATATTTTTCTCCTCAGGAAAATCCTTGGTCTCAATATCTACCACTCCACCGGTAAAATCAGCTGGAAGTTCTGCTGTGAATGACTTTGAAACAATGATATTGTCAATCACATTCGTTGGGAAGATATCCATTTGGATAGAGTTTCTATCCGGATCCAAACCAGGAATATCAACACCATTCAATACAGTCTTGGTATATCTGTCTCCTAGGCCTCTTACGTAAATGTATTTTCCTCCTTCGATAGAAACACCGGTAACTCGTTTTACTGCAGAAGCTGCATCACCATCACCGATTTGACGGAAAGAGCTTGCAGAAATACCATCCATTAGATTGGCTGCATTTCTTTTCACAGACATCAAAGCAGATTCTGTAGTTCTGATTGCAGAAGCTGCAATTGTCACAGTTTCCAATTCAGAAGCTTCATCTGCCATCAAGATATCATTCAATACATTGACAGCTCCGGTCTTTACTTCTACTTCAGTCAACTGAATAGTAGCGTAAGAAATGTAGGAAATCTGTAGAGAGTAAGATCCTGGTTCAACCTGAATTTCAAATTTTCCATCAAAATCAGTTACCGCTCCAGTTCCTGTTTCTTTCACAAGCACTGAAACCCCGAAGAGAGGTTCACCGGTAGCCTGCTCATAAATAGCCCCCCGGATGGTACCCTTTTGCGCAAAGGCAAAACCGGCAATAACCTGGGTCAAAACCAGGATAATCAAGATCACCGTTTTTTTGGCGAAGAGATTTTTAGATTTATTTTTCATACAGCAATTTGTAATTGAATACTTTTTAGAAAAGGAAGAAAGGACCTTGCAAACCCTTTCTTCCTTTTATTTTTTGAGTTTAGAAATCAGCCAATTGACCAGAAACAGCGGCCCATGACCAAGTATTGAATGCGGCTTTGTTGGCTCCAACTGTGTTAGCTCCTGCAGCAACTGCAGTTGCATGAGTAGCAGTGCCAGCTCTGAATACAGTAGCTAAGGCCACGTTATTAGCTAGAGTGATTTGAAGATTAGCAAATTTTAGAGAGCCATCTGCAAAAGTGGCTAGGGTTTTATCTCCACTCAAAGAGAAATCGCCTCTTCCGTCTGTGGATGCCGGATCAGCAAACCCGAAGAAGTAAATGTTTTCGAAAGTACCTCTTGCTCCATCTCTGAAGTCAGCCAGCTCTGCTACATTGTTTCCTTTTACAGATCCGTTTTTAACTGTATGAGCTGCTAGGTAAGAACCTTCTGGTCCGTCAATTTCCAAACAGTGGTCAGTTTCGCTACCTGCGATGACAATGAAGTTATCTAAAGTACCAGCCCAAGCTTGGTCAGTATCCAAGGCATCATCACCTGCATTCCATACCAAAGCATTAGTCACGTTTACTGTTCCACCAAACCACTCGATTCCATCATCCTGATTAGCAACAACTTCTACATTTTCGATAACAGTGCCGGAACCTACACCACCAAGAGTCAAACCGTTGATTTCGTTTCCTTCACCAATGTTGGCGCCACCATGTCTAATGGATACATATTTTAAAACTCCTGAATTGTCAGCGTCATTAGTTCCTCCATAAAGTCCATTTGAATCTGAAGGTGGAATACCTTCTATTTGGATCTCCGCAACATCACCTGGGAAAGATCCTCTCGCATTACCAAGGATAATCAGACCACCCCACAAACCATTTAAATTTGGCTCAAGGTTAGGAGATTCGATTTGTCCAGGCTGAATTTCATCTGCAATAGTTGTAAAAATGATAGGCGAGCTAGCTGTACCTGCAGCATTGATTTTTGCACCTCTTGCAATGATCAAAGCAGTTGCATTTGAACCTGTACCAACTTCACCTTTGATGATTGTTCCTGGCTGAATAGTCAATGTATTCCCGGAAGTCACAGTAATTCTTCCTCCCAAAACATAAGTTTTGCCTGTTTCCCAGGTAGTATTTGAAGTGATATTAGAGGAAACTAGTACCTCATCATCCTGACCGTTATCATCGCCAAGATCTGGCCTTTCATTACCTTCAATACAGCTCGAGAACCCAATAAGGGCAGCTGCTAAAATCATTAAGAAAGAGTTGAATTTTTTCATTGGGTATAAATTGAATGTGGTTTTGTTCGTTTTCACGTTACAAAAGTGTATCAATTTTTACCTGCAAGAGAATTATTCGAATTATGCTTTTTTTAAAAATGAATACAGAATTTAATATTGTATTAACAAAAAATGCATAAAAAAAGGCTTTCCTCTCAGAAAGCCCTTTTAAAAGCTAAATTGTATTATTTCAATGTTACCGTCTTGTTAATCGGTACCTTTTCCAACAATATTTTAACTAGGTCACGAGTGTTGATATTATCAGCTTCTGCTTCGTAATTCAGTATAATTCTGTGATTTAGCACATCTTCTGCGATTTCTTTGATATCCTCAGGAAGCACATAATCACGGCCATCCATATAGGCAACAGCTTTCGAAGCGAGATTCAAATTGATACTTGCACGGGGAGAAACCCCAAATTGAATGTACTTCGCTTCGTTTTTTAAACCGTATTGTTCCGGGAATCTGGTTGCAAAAACCAACTCAATAATATATTGCTCCAACGGCTCGGCAATATTGATTGCATTGATCTCATTTCGGATGTCAAAAATATCTTGTTTGGACAAAACCGCATTTACCTCAGAAGAAAAAGACATATTGGCCATTCTTCTCATAACTTCCATTTCATCCGCCTTACTTGGATACTCGATATGAACCTTCATCATAAATCGATCGACCTGAGCTTCAGGAAGAGGGTAAGTACCTTCTTGATCCACCGGGTTTTGGGTAGCCAATACCAAAAATGGCCTATCTAATGGAAAAGTAGTCTCGCCGATGGTTACTTGCTTTTCCTGCATCGCCTCTAGCAAAGCCGACTGAACCTTGGCGGGAGATCGGTTTACCTCATCAGCCAAAATCAAATTGGCGAAAATTGGTCCTTTCTTTACTTCAAAATTAGCCGTTTGCTGATTGTAGATCATTGTACCAATCAAATCTGAAGGCAAGAGATCCGGAGTGAACTGAATTCGGTTAAAATCCAAGTGCAATACTTTGGCAAGAGTATTTACTGTCAGGGTCTTCGCAAGACCGGGAACACCTTCCAATAGAATATGGCCATTGGTAAAGAGCCCTATCAATAAGCGGTTGACCATTTTATCCTGACCGACAACTACTTTTCTTACTTCCTGTATGACTGCTGCTATTTTATCCTGATGCATGGATTTGGTTTTTTACTCAGATAACCTCAAAAATAGGACATTTTATCCCAGACGCAATCTTAATTCTTAGAAGTGGTAAAGTCAGAGTGCTAAGCGGGATTTTAGGATTTTTTAAGAAGTAAGGTTTTATCGTCACTGCGAGCGGAGCTTGCGGAGCGTGGCAGTCTTTGGGTAGTTTGGAAGTAGTTATTGGTTATTAGTTATTGGGTTCTCGTTCAGACAAAGGCTCTACTTTTACCTAAACTTCTGTGGCTATGTGGTGAAAAAAAATCTCGCGGTGGCGCAGCGACGCGGCGATGTTGTTTCCCGCAAAGAAGGGAAGTGGCAAAGTTATTTCCTTCACTGCGAGCGGAGCTTTCAGAGCGTGGCAGTCTTAGGGTACTTTGGAAGTAGTTATCGGTTATTAGTTATTGGGCATTGATGGTCTATACCGAAAAACCCCCTGTGAATCTCTTTGCGTACTTAGCGTCTTAGCGGTAAAAAATTCCATTATATCTTCTCCTATTTAGGAGAGTATTAATCATTTTCTACGGAAACCACTCAATCCCAAGGCACGATATACTTCATCTTGCCCCATTTCTCTTACCTCTCCCACTTGGAAGCCTTCAATGCTCAGCTTCTCCATAGACCATCTCACCAATCTCAAGGTGGGAAATCCAACCGCCGCAGTCATTTTTCTTACTTGTCTATTTTTACCTTCAATTAATGTTAAAGCAATCCAGGTATCCGGCACATTTTTGCGGTAACGAATCGGCGGATCTCTATCAGGCAAAGCTGGAATCTCATAGGGAATTTTAGCCAAAGCAGGTTTGGTATGGTACATCTTCCCATCCAAATTGATTTCTACTCCCTTTTCCAGTTGACGCAAAGATTCTGCATCTGGTATACCCTCCACCTGAGCCAGATAGGTTCGTTGATGAGCAAATCGGGGATTTAGCAATTGATGGTTAAGCTGCTTATCATCAGTAATCAGCAACAAACCCTCGCTATCCTTATCCAATCGACCTACAGGATAGACTGTTTTGGGAAAATGAAAAAGAGAGGCAAGTGTCTGCCCCTCTCCGCTAAATTGGCTCAAAACCCCAAAGGGCTTATAAATAATAAAGTATCGATTCAAAACTGATTAACTTCCGCAACCTACACAATCAATGTATTGACCACCCGGCTTGGTACCATTCAATACCATTTCCAGATTATGAATTTTGTCTCGAATCTCCATGTCTGCAAACATGTCACCAGTAAGCTTAGCTCTTAGAGCAGTGATTTGCTCTTCGATTTGTTTTTTTTCTATCTCGCTCATAAAAGTGTTTGGTTAAAGGTTGAAGTGATTGGATGAAAATAACAAGAAAGGAAGGTAAGTTCCCAACCGTTACTGAAAAAATTGAGACAAAAATGATTCCAATTGAAAACCAGGGAGATAAAAAATTAGAAGCTAGGTCTGTTGGGTTTCTGGAGGAGACGCAAGGAGAGGTCCTGAGTAACTGTGTAATTGATGCTCCAAGCTTTTGGATATCAATGATGATTTTTAAAGTTCAAATGTTCATAGTTCAGAGTTCAACTAGTTCTAGGACATAATCTTTCCCATTATGAATGAAAGGCGCGAAGAGATATTTGAGAGTAATGTAAATCCCGTAGGGATTTGAGCTAGGTAGTAATGATATATGCAGACATCATCACTATGCTGTAGGCATGGAAGAATTTGGAGTTTTTGACTCAGGAATAAAGTAATATAATTGAAATACGCTCCCAGAGGCGCGGGGAAGAGTTATTGGTTATTGAGTTATTAGTTATTTAGGTCTCAACTCAATTCCAAACGCAAAATATTTTTCCTGTCTCATGGACTGACTTTATTAGCGTCAAAAGAAAATAGTACAAAAGATTACTTTGCGATATTCTTTGCGACCTCCGCGGCTCTGCGTTGAAAAAGTATCTCGCAGAGACAAAAATTTATAAAACTATGTTTTCTATCCTCTCTATGTGGTTTTTAAAAAGCTCGCGGCGACGCAGCGGCGAATGATTTTATTCTCCCGCAAAGAAATGAAGAGGCAAAGAGATAATCTCATTGATAAGTAATTGTGTAATTGATTAATCGAGTAATTAAAGGGGATCGCTGTAGGGTGTTCACTACACTTCATTATTCATCATTCGATGTTCGATATTTTTTGAGCTCCCGAAAAGGATAAAAGAAGCAAAAGCTGAATGAAGCTATGTTTTCTATCCTCTCTATGTGGTTTTTAAAAAAAGCTCGCGGCGACAAAGCGAAGCAAAGGAAAACTTACTTTATTGATTTTTTATAAATCGCTTTAGCCTCATCTTCCAATGTAGGCTCTAACTTTTTCAACCGCTCCAATAAATTAATGGAAGTATGCCTTATGGTAAGAACGCAAATCGCATCATCGATGATATCACAAATTAAAAAATGCTTTTGAACTGGATACACCATAAATCTTGATGATATAATTTTATTTGATTTTAGTAGCCCTTCATTTTCCTGTAAAAGTTTTAGGCAATCTTCTATTCCCAACATATACTTTAGGGCTGTTGATTCACCCCATTCAGAAATGGAAAATTCATAGATTTCCTGAAGATCAGAAAGTGCTCTTGAAGTAAGAAGTATTCTTTTCACTTTTCAACATCCTTCTGATGTAATTTCAAATCCGCCATCAAATCTCCAGAAAACTCACGAGTTCGTCCATGCAACACGTCCTGATATCCGTCAACTATGGCTGCACGTAAAGACGCAGCTTCTATGCGATCACGCTCATGACGAATAAGGTCCCGAACATACTCACTAGGTGTAGCATATAAAGTACCCTTACCTGATTGACTAGTGATAAATTTTTTCATCTCATCAGTCAAAGCTATATTTAGTGATTCCGTTTTTGCCATGATCTATTCTAGAAATTGATAATTTAAATTTACCGAATACTTCATATAATGTCAATATTTGAAGTATTATACCAAGAGGTACTCTTGTTTTGAAAAGAAATCGAGGAAACTAGACATTAACATCATGAATTCACTAATCCAACTTCGGCATACGCTTCACAAACATCCAGAAATAGCTGGAGAAGAAAGCCAAACTGCCCAGAGAATTCTGGACTTTTTTAAGCCTTTGAATCCAGATGAGACAATTGAAGGCTTGGGAGGAACGGGCTTAGCTTTCATTTTCAAGGGTAAAAACCCAGGAAAACGCCTGCTCTTTCGTTGTGAATTGGACGCCTTGCCTATCGAGGAAAAAGGAAATCCAAGCTACCAAAGCACTGTCTCCGGAAAGGCCCACCTTTGTGGCCATGACGGACACATGGCAATTATCTGTGGATTGGGAGAAAAGTTGGCTCAAGAGAGGCCCGAAAGTGGAGAAGTGGTGCTTCTCTTTCAACCTGCCGAAGAAACAGGAGAAGGAGCTCAGGCAATTCTAAATGATTCCCGATTTGAGGAAATCAGGCCCGATTATGCCTTTGCCCTACATAACTTACCCGGATTTCCGCTTCATCAGGTGGTGCTTAGAAAAGGAACATTTGCAGCAGGAAGTACAGGAATGCGTCTACATTTCACCGGGAAAACCTCCCACTCTGCCCATCCCGACGCCGGAATCAACCCTGCACAGGCCCTAGCCCAACTGATGCATCAGCTTCCCCAATTGCCCAAGGAAATTCCAGGCTTTTCTTTACTCACGCTGATCCATGTTGAATTGGGAAGTTTGGCTTTTGGGACGAGTGCAGGCAAGGGAAGTTTAAGTATGACCCTAAGAGCTTATGACCAAAAAGATCTGGACTTGCTAATTGAAAAAGCACAAGCTTTGGCTAAAAAAATAGCAAGCGAGGAGCGCTTAAAATTGGAAGTAGAATTTGTTGAGAAATTTGCGGTATCGCACAATGATCAAGAATTGTATGAGGTCGTAAAAGTTGCTGCTGTGGAATTAGGGCTTAAAGCCGTAGAAAAAGCCGAGCCCTTCAATTGGTCGGAAGATTTTGGATTGTTTAGTCAGCACTGCCCTTCCTTTTTGTTTGGACTAGGCTCAGGTGAGAATTGCCCTCAACTCCATGAACCGACCTACGACTTCCCGGATGAGTTGATTGAGACGGGGGTGAAGGTTTTTGAGGAGATCATAAAAAAATAAACCCTCCAAATTCTCCTGAGAAAGGAAAAACTTTGGAGGGCTTAAAAATAATATTGAAAGCCTAAAGCTTACTTTTTCTTGCTCTGAGCTTTTTTCATTGGATTGTCACCTACAGAAGCTCCTCTGGCTCCACCTCGGCTTTTGTACAATTCAAATCGGGTTGGCTGATATTGTCTTGGCCAGTAATTACTAGACTCATCGATATCCGCAGTCTCACGCATAGGGTCCAATATAAACTGTACCACTTCTTTCTTCTTCGGGAAAACTTTGGTTACCTGAGTTTCATTGAGCTTCCAGATTTCAGCAGGAATCCGCTCGATCTCAGAGGTTCCGTCAGCATATTGAAATTCAATGATCAATGGCATTACCAAACCACCCACATTTTCAAAGGTGATCTCGTAGAAGTTCATATTGGAATTCAGGAGCTCTTTTTCTTTTGGAGAAAGACTGGCCATAAACTTCTTATACTCTTCCTCGTCTTCAGGGCTCACAGTAAATGGATTGTAAGAATTATAAAAATCTCTGGTGGCAGGATCTGCCTCCACTACTGTTTGGGGCACATCAGCTTTGTTATAATTCTTAGATACATAGCTTTCTTCCAGGTCAAATGCAGCTTTTTGATCAGCTTTTTTCTGAGCCGGAGTTCTGTTGTCTAGTTTAAACCACTTCACATCCTGAATAGCAATATCTACAGGTTCTGTTCCATAAAACCATCCTCTCCAGAACCAGTCCAGATCAACTGCAGATGCATCTTCCATTGTTCTGAAAAGGTCTTCAGGGGTTGGATGCTTAAACATCCATCTTCTAGCATACTCTCTGAAGGCAAAATCAAACAGCTCTCTGCCCATCACTGTCTCTCTCAAAATATTCAAAGCAGTAGCTGGCTTAGCGTATGCATTTGGACCAAACTGAATGATATTTTCTGAGTTAGTCATGATCGGCTCAAGCATGCTCTTATCACTTCTCATGTAAGGAACAATCTTATGTGCAGGGCCTCTTCTGGATGGATAATTTCTATCCCATTCCTGCTCTGCCATAAACTGCATGAAGGTATTCAAGCCTTCATCCATCCAAGTCCACTGTCTCTCGTCTGAGTTGACGATCATCGGGAAGAAATTGTGGCCTACTTCGTGAATGATTACTGAAATCATTCCATACTTCACTGCTTCTGAATAGGTGCCATCCTTGTCTGGTCTTCCGTAATTGAAACAGATCATCGGGTATTCCATACCATTACTTGCTTCCACAGAGATAGCAGTTGGATATGGGTAGTCAAATGTATGTGCTGAATAAGATTTAATAGTATGAGCTACTACTCGGGTTGAATATTGCTCCCACAGAGGATTGGCCTCCTTGGCATAGTAAGACATCGCCATGACATCTTTTCCTCCCTGCTTCACTGCCATAGCGTCCCAGATAAATTTTCTGGAGGAAGTCCAAGCAAAATCGCGGACATTCTCAGCTTTGAAAATCCAGGTTTTCTTGTCTTTGGATTTTCCTTTTTCCAATTTTTCAGCCTCTGCCTGAGTTCTGATAATTACAGGATTATCAAAGGTCTGCTTAGCTTTATTCCATCGCTGCAATTCCGTAGCAGATAATACTTCTTCAGGATTTTGTAAAACTCCGGTAGCTCCTACCATGTGATCAGCAGGCACGGTGATTCTTACTTCATAATCCCCAAAAGTCAAGGCAAATTCACCTCTTCCCAAAAACTGTTTGTTCTGCCATCCTTCGAAATCAGAGTAAACAGCCATTCTAGGAAACCACTCTGCCATGGTATAGATATAGTTCCCATCTTCTGGGAAGAATTCATAACCAGGTCTACCGGAAATGTAGGACATTCTGTCTGTGATATTAAAGGACCAGTCAACAGCAAAAGTGAAGCTCTCACCCGCCTTTAAAGGCATAGGAAGATCAATTCGCATCATGGTCTTATTGACAGCCACAGAAAGTGGATTGCCTTGAGCGTCCTTTACATTCAGTACTTTATAGCCATATTCATCATTTTCCCAGAGGATTCCCTGCAAAGTTCCTAAAGTCATTCGGGAATTGATACTGCTTTCGGCTACCAAAGGTGCTTCGGATTGAGGACCTCTTTGATTTTCTTCCAACTGAACCCAAAGATAGGTGAGTTGATCAGGAGAGTTATTGATATAAGTGATGGTTTCCTTTCCCTTGACGGATTGATTATCATCATTGAGTTCCACGTCGATCACATAATTGGCTTTTTGCTGCCAATACATATGTCCCGGAGCACCAGAGGCAGTCCTGTAGACATTGGGAGATCGTAGCATGGTACCCAGCTGCTCAAATCGTTCGCCGTGGTTTTGCTCTGAACGACGAGCCTGCCCGAAAACCTGAGCAGTCATTAGGGCCAAGAGCATCCAAACTAGTCCTGTTTTTTTCATAGTTATATTTTATTTACCAAAATTTCGTTTCAAGCATCATCATCAAGGAAATCCCGAAAACCATTGCTGCCATAACCAGGGTCCACTCCTTTCTGTTTACACCAGCTATCCCTACCAGGATAGAGGTCACCAATAGATAGGCACCAACAATGATCAATTGTCCGGCTTCCAGACCTAGATTAAAAGCAAGGAGAGGTTTCCAGATAACAGCCTCTTTTCCCAATAGCTCCCGCAGATAATTAGAAAAACCCAAACCATGGATCAAACCAAAAAACAGCGCGAGAAAATAATTCATTTGAATACCTTTGCCCGTAGAAGGTCTTGGCTTCAAGATAGTAGTAAAGGCAGTAATGGCTATGGTGACAGGAATCAGGAATTCGATTACATCGGATCGTACCTGAATAACTTTAAAAGTGGCCAAAGCAAGGGTAAGGGAGTGACCAATGGTGAAAGCTGTCACCAAAATCACGATCTTTCGCCAATCTCTGGCTATAAAAACAGCACAAAGCGCCAAGACAAATAGGATATGATCATAGCCTTGGATATCCAAAATATGCTTCAGGCCAAGACGGAAATACAGTTCAAATGAATTCATAAACTCAGAAAATACCTCGATTGAAGTAAATTGGGGCAATAATACAGGTTTATTCCCATAAAAGACAAGCAATCCCTTTCAAATGCAACAGTTTTACATCTCCTTGATTTCTCTGGGATGGATGGTACTCAGTCATCCTTATTTTATCTCTTTGACAGAAATCCGGCAAAATCCTGAAAGTCAACGATTGGAAATCGCTCAGAAGATTTTTTGGGACGATTTGGAAGAAGCTTTAGGAGATTTTCATGGAGAAAAGGTGGATTTTTTGAATCCTGAGAATCCAGAAAAATTAAATGCTCAAATTCAGGCATATCTACTCCATCACAATAAAATATGGCTGGATGGAAGCCCTGCTACTCTGAAATATTTGGGCTATGAAATCGAAGAAGATGCTGCCTGGTTTTATATGGAGTCTCTTCCTCTACCGTGGAAAGCTAAGATTCGGGTTCAAAACAGCATCTTGATTAAGAATTTTTCTTCCCAGCAAAACATCATTCATGTGTATAAAAACAGCAAAAGTCCAAAAAGCTTGCTTTTGGGCAAAGGGATGGAAAGTGGACAGATAGAATTCTGATAAAGTTTTAATTTTTAGCCCTATAAATTTTAAACAAAAAAAGTCCGACTCCTAAGAGCCGGACTTGGATGATTTAAACAAATTGCTTTCCTCTTATTAAGATGGGTTCTGCACCATTTTGTCATTTGCATTCAACTCCGCAATTGGAATTTTGAACTGCCAGTTAGGCGTACCAGCAGGTTCTTCATATTTAGAGTTGATTACTGTGGCTACATGGTTTGCGCCATTTCTATCCAATGAAAGATTCAAGCGCTTCAAGTCATAGAATCGGAATCCCTCGCCCCAAAGCTCAATTCTTCTTTGAGTCATGATCTCTTCTATCAAAGCTGCACCCGTGTTGGTTGAAAGCGTATACTCAGGATCTCTTTGAGAAGCCAATTCAAATAGAACTTGGGCAGCCTGTGCACCGTTTCCGCTTCTTGCCAAAGCCTCAGCCTCGATCAAAATCATTTCAGATGCTCTCATATAAGGAACATCACCTACAGAAGAAGCATTAGCCTGAGCTACAAACTTTCTGTTCATGAAGTTTCTTTTTGCGAAAGAACTCAAAGTAACCTCATCTATAAATGGATCTCTCAAAGCCGCTGTTCCTGCATTTGGATCCCACAAACCTTTTCTGGCATCAGTAGGAGAAATCTTAGCATACAAAGAGCTATTGATTGCCTTAGGATTACCTCTAATATTGGTAGAGCTGAAATTAACAGACATGTAAGCGAAGAAAGAAGCAAAGAAGGTCTGCTGATCGTCGATTTGCTTGCTTCCCCACATCCATTCTGGATTATCCACATTGTTGAATCCTTCATATAATTGAGAAGCAGACATCAAGTCATAGCCTTGACGAGCCTGGTTTGCCAAAGTAGCCGCTTGAGCAAAGTTCCCTTGAGTCAAAGCAACTCTAGCCTTGATTCCTCTAGCAACATTGACATTGATATGGGATTTAGCATTTCGGCCTTCACCCAATAAAGCAATCGCTGCATCCAAATCTGCATTCACTTGAGTATACACTTCTTCGACGGTATTTCTGGCTCCACCTTCAGTAATTGGCTCCAAAACCAATGGTACGCCTAATTGACCGTTGTTTCCACCTGCCTGATATCGCTCAGCAAATAGCTGTACCAAGTTGAAGTGAGCCCAAGCTCTGTATGCTAATGCCTGCCCTTTGATCTCATCCTTTTCAGTTTGAGGGCCTGCAGCATTGTCAATATTAGCGATGATCATGTTTGCGTTACCGATGATTTTGTAATAAAATCTCCACACGAACCTTACGTCACCACTGTTTTCATTGACGTGGTTTAACCATCTAGACATGGATACAAACCAACCATTAGCGATACCGGTCATTACCACATCTTCGCCCAAAACCTCGCGCATAATCATCACCCCACCTTCACCCGGCTGACCTTGGGAGTCGTAACGGATAAACATGGATCTGTGAATCCCATTAAGGGCTGTCATCGCATTTTGCGTAGTCGTAAAGACTGCATTTTCAGATACCGCATCCGTAGGTAGGGTATCCAAATAGTCCTCAGCACATCCAAAACTTAGAATGGCGCCGAGTAAGAATATTTTACTTAATAATTTCTTCATGGTCTTTTGTAAATTACAGATTCACATTAAGTCCCAGCGTGAATGTTCTCGCCGGAGTGAAAGTATTAGAAGTAGTACCACTAAAGGTTCCAGATACATACATACCGCTTCTTGAAGACAACCAGCCTAAGTTTTCACCGGCTAGGTATACGGTAGCTCCTCTCATTTTCCATCTTTCCAATAAAGTTCTAGGAAGGGTGTAAGAGAGATTGATTGCACGTAAGTTGAGATAAGAAGCATCGGTTAGCCACCTGTCTGATGCGACATTGGTTTGAGCAGCACCGGTTACATCCATCTTAGGAACTTCTGTAATATCTCCAGGCTGTCTCCATCTGTTCAAGATATCCACGTGAGCAGCTCCTCCATCAGGATCAGCACCCATCAAACCTGCATAGATTCCATCATAAATATCTCCACCTACTGCAAAGCTTACTAGGACATTCAAGGATAATCCTTTGTAAGAGAAGGTATTGGACAATCCACCAAAGAAGTCTGGGATTGCATTTCCTGCAAAATGGAATCTTGCATTTTGGAATCTGGTAGTAACTGTATCCTGCCCGATAATTCTGGTAGTTGGGTCATTTTCAGCATACTCTTCAGCTCTATAAAGACCTTCACCAGTTTCTGGATCTACACCGTACCAGTCTCTCAACCAGAAATCAAAGATTGATCTACCAACCACATACTTTTTAGTACCTACAATTTGCTCCTCGAATGGAAGCTCTTTGAATTCATTTTTGAAAGTAGAAACGTTCACATTAGCATTCCATTTGAAAGCTCCTCTTCTCATCACATCTCCACCAATATTGAATTCAATCCCTTTATTCGACATGGTACCGATATTTTGGAATCTGTTCTCTAAACCCGTAGTCAAAGACAAAGGAACTTCGAAAAGCAGGTTGCTAGACTCTCTGTTGAAGAACTCCAAAGTACCTGAGAATCTATTTCCAAATGCGAAGTCCAAACCTAGATCATAGGTATTGTTGGATTCCCACTGTAGATCCAAAGCAGAAAGTGAAGCCTGCAAAATACCTGGCTCAGAAGCATTGTTGAAACCTAGGTCATACAATGCTTGCCAAGGGTAGTAATTTTGAGCGTTATTTGAATTTTGAATACCGTTGTTTCCAACCTCACCATAAGAAGCTCTTAATTTGAATAGCTGGAAGAAGTTAGAATTGAAGAAATTTTCTTGATCAATTGACCAAGCTGCACCTACTGAGAAGAAAGTACCCCATCTTACATCTCTAAAGAATCTGGATGATCCATCTGTTCTCCAAGAAGCAGAGAAAGAGTATTTATCATCGTACACATAGTTTACTCTGGAAAGGTAAGACTCGATTCTGTCCACATCAGTTCTTCCAGAAGCAGAGTTGATAGTAACAAAATTGTCAGGCTCGATATTTCCAGCCAAGATCTGATCCTGCTTAGAGATAAACTGTCTTGTTCTTCTGAAATCATAGTTTTCATGACCTACCAAAGCTTCCACGAAATGCTTGTCGTTGAAAGTTTTTGAATAAGTCAATAACTGGTTGAAGGTTAGAGAATTGATTCTGATATTCTCTCTTCTTGTACGTCCAGCTGGAGCACCATCACCTACGATAGTATTGTCATAACCAATATTCAGCAAAGAAGTGATATCAGTGGCGATGTTGGTTCTGAAAGTAAAGTCCTTCAAGAACTTAGCTTCTACATAAGCTCTGGAAGAGATAACATCTCTGTCAAAACGATCGACGTTCAATAAAGTCTCCTGAACTACATGACGTCCTGGATAAGCACCAGCACCTCTTCTTGGAAGACCAAATTCTTCTAGATCACCTAAATCGAAAATTTTGTTGCCAAATTCATCCAAGATGAATCCACCAGTTTGCATATTTTGAGCAAAAACCGGATAAATAGGACCCATGGATCTAGCAGTAAAGAATGGGTTCACAAAGCTGGAGCTTCCTCCATCTCTTGCATTATTTCCCTCACTCATGGTTGCTGAAAGGTTGATACCAGTTTTCAACCAGTTAGTAGCTTGAGTATTTACATTCAAACGACCAGTGAAACGCTCAATATCAGAATTGATAATGAAACCTTTCTCATTCAAGTAGTTGAAAGAGGTATAAAAATCAGTTTTCTCAGAGCCACCAGAATAAGTCATATTATATTCTTTTCTGTCCCCTGTTCTCTGCAATTCATCAAACCAATTAAGCCCAACAAAATTGTTTACAGCATTCGAGTTTAGTCTACCGTCAGTTCCTACGATTTGATTGTTTGGAACATTGTAGACATTATAACCCAAAATATTGATCAAGTTATTGGATGCAAAAGTAGCTGCGGCATCAGGAGTAGCTCCATTGCCCAATTGGCTATTTCTCAATGATTCCCAAACTAAAGGGTAATACTGGTCAGCATTTACTCTGTCATATTCTGGCAAAGCTCTGCTGGATACACCTTGCTGAACTCTCACATTGAAGGTTGGCTTATTTTTCTGACCGGTTTTGGTGGTAATCATAATTACACCATTTGCCGCTCTAGAACCATACAATGCAGCTGAAGAAGCATCTTTCAAGATGGTCATGTCAGCAATATCTTCAGGGTTAAGGTTAGATAGGTCCCCATCATAAGGTACTCCATCCACAACGTAAAGAGGTGCAGAAGAAGAGTTCACAGAACCAATACCTCTGATTCTTACAGCAGGAGTAGAACCCGGCTGACCTGAAGCAGAAGTGGTGATTACACCCGGTGCCTGACCTTCAATGGCATTTACCACGTTGTTGATAGGACGATTGGCTATCTGATCTCCTTTCAAGGCTATTGCTGAACCGGTAAAGTTTCCTTTATCAGCAGTACCTCCATAAGCAGTAATAATTACCTCTTGAAGATTTTGAGCATCTTCTCTCATGGTAACATTGATTTCAGATCTATTACCGATCTGCTCTTCCACACTGATATAACCGATATAGCTAAATACCAATGTTGATGCATTTGCAGGTACCAAAATGGTGTACCTACCATCCAGGTCAGTTACGACGCCAATGGTCGTTCCTTTCACCAAGACATTCACTCCGATCAAGCCTTCTGGCTCCTCAGGTGAAGTCACCCTACCGGTGATCGTTCTGTTTTGTGCCATGACCGAAACAGCTGTTAAGAGCATGATCACAAATCCCAGTAAAACTTTCTTCATAGGTTAAATTTTAATAGATGATTTGTTTTTCGAATCGGCTAATGAAAAAGCAAATAGCTAAAGGAGCAAATTTGGTAAAACTTAAAAAAGGTTAAGTTTTCAGAATAAAATTTTATTATTTTAATTTTTTTAGAATTTTTTAAATCATATTTAGTGTCCGGACAGTGTTTTCTGATATAGAATTTCTATTTTTATAAATTTTACAATAAAAAATTTTGCTATTTTGATTTAAAATTATTTTAAATTCCGTTTCTTAGTTTTATCCAAAAAATATTAAATTAAATATTTATCATTTTTTTCAATATTTAATTCTGTTTTTGCCTATTGTGCAATCGATTTCTAAAAATAAAGTTTTGCAATGTCCGATTTTAAAATTTGAATCACAGAATTATAAAAACAAAAAATGAAATTATTCAAAATTTAATTTCTCTTTTAATTTTACTTCAATTAGCTCAAAAGGATGATAATCGGTTAGAAAAATAGTAATCCCTATTAGACAAAACTCAAAATTAAATTTTTCTTTCTTTTTTTGTTAAAAGCTAGAAAAACCAAGCTGAGTGGTGTTAAAATTAGATTTTGATTAATTTTTTAATAAAAAATTCATGTGAGGAGACCATTTGCCATTTAACCTTTTCAACAAAGTCAATTCTGAAATCTGGAATTCACTTTCAAGCTTCGCCTCCTTTACTTCCTGGAAAACTGCTTCAAAAATCTGCCTCTTTAAGTCTTTAAAGGCTACAGTCATATGGGGATGATAGTTTCTGTCACTCAATTCATCTGGAAGGTGAACTTGGGTTTTCAGAAACTTTTTTAGATCTGATTGAAAAGTATATAAGTCTTGCTCTGCTTTTATATCCAAAAAAATCACTCTTTTACCAAAAGTATCCACGCCTTTCACTCTCATTCCGAAAGTGCTTTTATTACTACAAAAATCCTGTAGCATGGAAGCTAACTTTTCCTCCTTATGCTCATCATATGAAAAAGGCATTTTCACCGTAACATGGGCAGGGGACTTTAAAGCATACTTTACATTGAATTTTTCACGCAGATGTAACTTTAGCTCCTCCACTTTTTCTAAAAACTCTTGAGGTGGGAGTATGGCTAGAAAATATTTCTGCATGTTTTTCATAGAATCATATTTTTGGAATAGATATAGTTTTAAGAAGTTTCTACAAAGTTTGAACTTCAAATCTATAGGGAATCAATTTTTATTCTTGTGTACAATTCATCTCATTCTGTTACCTTAGAGAGGATTCCTGAGGTAAAAACATAAAAACTGTTTAAATAACCCAAGCAATCTTTTAAATTAAGGCTATTAATCAATAAACGCCCTATGAAGTTTTTTTCCAAAGTGATGATTGGTCTCGATATGACCGAGATGGATGAGATTCTAATCCAAAAGACAGTCGTTTTTCTAAAGTTTTTAGGAGTAGAGAAATGCTATTTTGTTCACGTTTCAAAAAATTTGGCTATTCCGGATGAGATTCTATCCCAGTACCCAAATTTATTGGCTGCAGGAGACGAGTCAGTTGAGGCGATCATGCAAAAGAAAATTGACGCCCAAAATTTCCCAAAGGATATTGAAATAGAGGTATTTGCTGAGGAAGGAGAACATCCTCTAGAAACATTCTTAAGGTGGGCAAAAATCAAAGATGTTGATTTAATCATTATGGGTAGAAAGGAAACCTTGAAGGGTTCAGGAGCCTTGGCAAATGGCGTGGCAAAAAAAGCTCCCTGCTCGGTGATGCTTCTTCAGGAAAAGAGAGCTCCGGAACTACCTAAACAAATTATGATTCCTACCGATTTCTCAGATCACAATCACATGATCTATGATTTTGGAGAGCGGATTGCCGATCAATTAAATGCCAAATTAATACCCGTTCATATCTTTCATGTTCCACAGGGCTATTCCAAAACGGGAAAATCCTATGATGAATTTGTGGAGATCATGAAAGAAAATGCGCGTAAGGATTACAAAAACTTTGTATCCAAGCATAACCACCCAGAATTAGAATGCGATTTTATCCTTGATGAGGGCGAAGATATGGGTGAAACTTTATTGAAGGAAGCTCACAAAATGGATGTGGATATGTTTATCATGGGTTCTCGCGGCAGGACTAAGTCAGCTGCAATCCTTCTCGGTAGTACTGCTGAAAAATTAATCAAAGTTAATAATGTGCTCCCCATGATCATTTTCAAGAAAAAGGGAGAAACCATGGGCTTTTTCGAAGCATTATTCAGAATCTAATCAGCCTTCTTCAATATAAAGAGAGCTTGATCTCCACGGCCTTCCTGATTATACAGGGAGGCTTTTTTATGAAAATCACTCATCTCTTCTGAGGAAAAAAACTCATTTTCATCTACCTCTAAACTATGACCTTGCTCATACAAGGCTGTTCCCCAAAATTGAAAAGCGGTAGAATCAAACTCCATATATGATAATTTCAGCCCTTGAGTTTTAGCCAATGCTTTCAAACCGCTGATGGAAGGAATGACCAAATGTCTTGGAGCATCGAGCTGAACCCAATTAGCTCTTTTGTCTTTCCAGACTTGTCCATCTGTGATTGGAAGCCTAATCAAGAGGGTTCCTCCAGGGTTCAGCCTTTCTTTACAAGCTTTCAGCACACTTTCGGGATTTGACATATGCTCGAAAGAATGATGCATCATAATCAAATCAAAGGTCTGATCTGAATCCAAAAAGTCCATTTTTTGGAGACTCAAGCCTTTCCCAAGCACTTGATCTTTTTCTAAAAAAGGATCAAATCCCGTCAAATTCTTGAATCCCGAACAGTGTAACTCATATAATAACTGTCCATTACCACAGCCCACATCTGCTATAGACTGATTGAATCTTTGAAATACATTTTTTAACCAATACCCATAAACTTTGGGGGCAAAAAAGCTCATCCCTAATTGGAGAAAAAGTTTTGCACGAAGAGCCTTGAAAGCTTTGGATATCAAACTTGAAGGCACAAGAGGGACAAAAGAATAATAGGATCCTGAATAGTAATCGGAAAGATTTTCAGGTATTTGATCAATCTGAAGCGATAAGCAATCCAAGCATTCTAAGTAAGAGAAACTATCTCCTGCTCCAAACATTCGCTCGTAAGCTTGAAACTGGGTAAGGTGGGTACTTTTACAGAATGGACATTGCCTGTCGTTCACTAGTAGGCATTTTCACGGTTGAAAAGCAATTCATGGATTGTCTTGATCATTATGCCCATATCCAACAAAAATGACCAATTGTTGATATAAAAAGAATCCAGCTTTACTCTTGAACGAATTTGATGTGGGTTTTCGATTTCACCCCTGTATCCTCTCACCTGAGCCAAACCTGTAATTCCCGGACGGATTTTATGTCTTGAATTATAACGCTCAATTTGGGATTTGAATGTCTTATTCATCGGGATTGTATGAGGTCTTGGTCCCACAATTGACATGTCACCCAACAACACATTGATGAATTGGGGCATCTCGTCCAAAGAGGAGGTTCTCAAAAAAGATCCAATTCTGGTGACTCTTGGATCATTTTTTACAGCCTGATGGGTGTCCGCATAATCGTTGGGAGTCATGGATCGGAATTTTAAACAATTGAACTCACGGTTATTTACCCCATTTCTTTTTTGGATAAAAAAGATTGGACCTCTTGATTCCAATTTGATCAGGATTCCTACCAAAGGAATCAACCAAGAAAGGATAAAGACGATCACAAAGCTGGCGAAAATGACATCAAAAGCACGCTTCATGATGCTGTTGATCGCATGATCCAGTGGAATTTCATTGACATTGATTACAAAGAAATCCCCGTATCTGGAGAAGCTTAGATTTTTCTCCAATTGTAAGCTGCCTCCCGGAATCATTTTTACTTTAATGTAATTCTCGTCAGCGTAGCCAATAATCTTCTTGACCAATTTGGGTTCTAAATGCTCGTGGATATAAATCAGATCCAAGTCCAATCCTGGAGCTTCGCTAAAGAAATCATCTATCCCTCCACGAGTTTGGTTACAGTCTGCCTGATTGTCAAAATATCCGAGGAAGTTAATTCCAAAGTCTTTTCTAATCTTAAATACGTCTGCGAGTTTAGGGCTTGTTCCTCCCTTTCCGACTATAACTGCATTCCGATAATTATTTCCTTTTACTCTGTACTGGCGAAGCAACATATGTACTCCAACCCGGAATATCCCCATGATCACCAGCATTCCTATTCCCAAAGCAAGAATTGGAATCACCTGTATGGAAGGGGTATTAAAAGGAACCCAAAGAACCGCCGCTGCGCCTACAAACCAGAAAACAGTTCCAGTTAGATGTCGAAGTGTATGGTCATATTCATCAGTTCGGCCGATTTTATAATCTTTCCTCAAAGCAGCAATTAAAAGCCACAGGACTGAGAGTGGAAGTAATGCGTCTAGATCAGCGCCGTTAAAAAGACCAATTTGGGTAAGAAAAAAATTACAAAGAAATAGAGAAACAAGAGAGGCAATAAAGTCACTGCTCACAAAAAGCCAGGGAAAATACTTATCGAATCTACGCTTCATAAAAATCTATAGCAAACAATCATATTTTATCAAAAATCAGGCTAAGCCGATCTTTTCTCTGGTTTTTAGTATTTCAAAACCAAAATTAAGAAAAGAATCGTCAAGCATGCTTACTTTTGATGATAAATTATTATACAAAAAGCCCCAAAGGCGCTCATGAATTTTATCTCAAATCTATTCGCTTCTTCGGAAAACCCAGCTTCTCTAGGGGCAAAATTCCGTCAAAAACGTTTAGCTGTATTTGAAAATCTTTTTTTTCAACACTTCCAAAAAGACCAAGCAATCAAGGTCTTGGATGTAGGAGGAACTGCCTATTTTTGGAAAGGAAGTCGTCTATTAAACCTTCCTCAAATAGAGATTGTTCTCCTCAATTTGAGCACTGAAGATACAAAGCACCCCAAACTTCAATCCATTGCAGGAGACGCTACTTCCCTCCCTCAATATAAGGATGATTATTTTGATCTGGTCTTTTCCAACTCAGTAATAGAGCATTTATACACTTTTGAAAACCAGGAAAAAATGGCCAAGGAAATTTTAAGAGTGGGTCAAAAACATTTCGTTCAGACACCCAATAAATATTTTCCTGTAGAAGCTCATTATGCTTTGCCTTTCGCTCAATACTTTCCAAAAAATTTACTTTTATCTATTCTGACAAAAACAAAACTGAGTAGGCTCAGAAAATGGTCGGAATCAGAAGCGAAACAATACCTGGAAGAAATCAGGCTATTGGATGAAAAGGAAATGAAAAGTCTTTTTCCTAATTCTAAAATATTCAAAGAAAAAGTGGCCGGACTAACGAAGTCAATCACGGCCCATAATTTTTATTAGTATGCTAAAGCTGCTTTTCGTTTAAGCAGTTCGTGATGTATACCATCCCAAAGGATTTTTCTTGCCTCCAATGCATCTTTACCCGCTGCAGTTGCTTGGTCTAAATGCAAATCAGACTCTAATAGCATTTCTACCATTCTCCAAGCCAATGGTCCATGCTCCTCCTCGTCCAGGTGAATATGTCTATCAAAGTAATAAGCCAAAGTTTTTAATTCATCTGGCTGATTTTTGATCAACTCCTGCACAATCTGTCGGAATAAATCCGGGATCAAATCTTCTCTGCCCAAAGTAAAGGAAGCGGCGATTTCATGGGCTTCTCCAAACAAAGCAGTTTGATAATTCACCCGTAAAAACTGCTGTACAAAATCCGGAACTTTAGCCACTTTCATGGCCTCATCCAGTTTAGCTCCAGAGGAAAGAGACTCAATCAACTTCTCTATTCTTGAAGTAGAAGCTCCCGCCTCACTCATGGCTCTTAGATAAAGTTCAAAGTGACTGCAATAGCCACCTTCTCCATCCTCATCACTTTCTTCAGCTAATACGATATCATTGATCAATCGAGCAACCAATGGGTCCGATGCAGGCAACCAAGGAAGTGACATCCCGGTCAATCTATGTTGTAATGCTTTCAGCAGTGACATGAAGTCCCAAACTGCAAACACATGGTACTCCATGAAAATCCTAAAATCATCCAACCCATTCAAATGCTGGTAAATTGGATGCTTCAACAACTCTTCTCTCTCTTTGGCCACGGAGGCCACCAATATTTCCAGTGAATTATTCATAATCATTTCAATTACGGAATATAAACTATCCTTGGATGGTCAAATGTTCAGAAATTTTAATTGAAAATGCCTATGGTAGATATTTAGTTTTCGGCAAACTGAAGGCGTACTAAATTCGCATAAAAGCCGTCCTCCTGCTCTAAAAGCTGCAAATGATTTCCCTGCTCTACAATTTTCCCTTCGCTTAGCACATATATTCTATCCACTTTTCTAATGGTCGCTAATCTGTGAGCGATTATGATTGTGGTTCTACCTTTCATCAATTCATCCAAAGCCTCCTGTACCAGATGCTCAGACTCCGCATCCAAGGAAGAGGTTGCTTCATCTAAAATCAAGATAGAAGGGTCTTTCAAAATGGCTCTGGCGATTGCTACTCTTTGCCTCTGTCCACCTGAAAGCTTAACTCCCCTCTCTCCAACCAAGGTATCTAAGCCTTCCGGAAACTGAGAAATAAACTGCCAAGCATTGGCTTTTTTGGCAGCCATGATTATTTCTTCCTCGCTGGCATTAGGCTTGGCATAAGCAATATTCTCCCGAATGGACCCACCAAATAATAAAACCTCCTGAGGCACCATTCCGATATGGGAACGCAATTGTTCCAGATTCCAACGATTTAGATTCTGCCCATCAATTTTAATCTCCCCTTGGTGCACTTCATAAAACTTAAGCAAAAGTTGTATGATGGTAGACTTACCAGCTCCTGAATGTCCTGCCAAGGCAATTTTTTCACCAGGATTGACATAAAAGCTTAAATCCTTCAAAACCTGAAGCTCCGGTCTGGTAGGGTAGGAAAAAACGACCTGTTCGAATTCAATTTTTCCCTCCAGATTATCCACCCGAAACTCGCTGCTTTCCTCAACTTTTTCATCCAAAATTTCCAAGACCCGCTCAGAACTTCCTATTGCTTTTTGGATCTGACTGTAGATATCTCCCAAACCTGCGATAGAGCCTCCTATAAAAGTGGTATACAAAACAAAGGATACTAATTCACCAATACTCATTTCGCCGGAAGCCACCAAGCTTGCGCCGTACCACATGACCGCTACGATTCCTCCAAATAGTGCAAAAATGATAAATGATATGAATGCCCCTCTGAATTTGGCTGTCTTCAAGGCTACATGCACTACTCTGTTTAGACCTTTTGAATATCGGCTAGATTCATACGCTTCTCCCACAAATGATTTGACTGTACTGATAGACTGCAAAGTTTCTTCTACAATCACATTGGCAGCAGCTAATTCGTCTTGAGTCTTTTTGGAAAGTCCACGAATAAATCGACCGAAAACCATTGCAACCAATACCAAAATTGGGAAGGTCCCCAACATGAAAAAGGTCAATTTGGGGGTGGTGAAAAACAGAAAAGCAATCCCTGCAATCAGCGTAACTACCTGTCGGAATAATTCTGCTAGGGTCACTGAAAAGGTATCCTGGAGCAAACTGACATCGGAAGTGATTCTAGAGATCAATTCCCCTGTTCTTCTTTTGTCAAAAAAGGTCATCGGCAACCTCAAAAGCCTATTGTAAAGCGACTGCCGGATATCCCGCATGGACCTTTCAGAGACAAGTGCAAATAACCATACTCTGAAAAAGGAAAAAATACTTTGCACAGCTAGAATCCCTACTAACATCAAGGCTATAGTATTGATATCAGAAACTATCCAGTCTTCTCCTTGGGCGGTATCTATCAGCTTTCCTGCAACAAAAGGAAACGTCAATAAGGTTAAAGAAGACAGCAGGAGGAAAAATAAACCCGCAATAAAGGTCCATTTATAGGGTAATAAAAACCTGAAAATCCCACTTAATTTCTGAAAACTCTGCTTATTCAACTTCCGCTTTTCGTGCTCTTCCAAAGCAGTTCCTCTCTTCTTGGCCATAGTACTATTACTTCAATCTGCAAAAATAGACCTTTTACTTAGAAAAAAGGGAAAAGACTCGGATAGTCTGAGGAATTAAGCCAAGCTGGCCAAAAGCTGCTGACTCATCTTCTCTCCAATAGCAGCAGAGTGCTTAAATCCATGACCGGAACATGCGGATACCATCCAAGTCATTGGAGAATCAGGATGCTTGCCTATCACAAATTTTGAATCCTCCCTCACAGTGTAAAAACAAACCTCAGATTTGAGAAACTCTTTTTTAAGCCCTTTGATTTTGCCCTGGATTTTTTGATTCCAAAATTCCTCCTGTTCGGTTTGGCTCACTGACCTATTCAAAAAGTCCGGATGTAATGAATCTATGAAAGATTCTGTGGCCACTTTGATCGACTCTCCATCCAAACTGGGAAAGCCATAGATAAAGTCCTCAGCTTGGGGTCCAAATCCCCACATAAAAACGGGAAGATTACCAAAATCCAGAGACTGATCCTCAATTTTTATCCAATGCAAAACCTGTCTACAAATCTTGAATTTATAGGCTTGATTCTCTGGCAGAAAGTCCTTGATCCAGCCACCATTGCATAAAAGGACTCTTTGAGCCATGATCTTTTCTTCCTTGAGTTGTAGACAGACTCCTTGTTCGGTTTGTTCCAATTCAATCAAAGGCGCATGAACTCTCAGTTGCGCGCCTTGCTTCAGGGCCAAATCCAACTGGGTTTCAATTATTTTTTCGGGAAAAAGATAGCCCGCACTAGGTTCAAAATAAACAGCTCCAGTTTTAGGTAAGTCAAATACCCCATAGCGCTTTTCCAATTCTTCGGAACCCAACAATTCATGAGAGATGGAGCGCTTTTGCGCAATACTTTTGGTTCGTTCAAAAAACCCCTCTCCTCCATGCTTGGACCATGGCTGAACTCCAGAATCCAATAAAATTCCTCCACAAGGTATGAAAAGCTGGTTTCCCGAATCTTGCTCCATTTGTTTCCATATCTCCTGAGATCTTTGGGCAAAGTTCACATACTCTTCCCCTTCGCCTACTGCAAGCCGTGTAATTCTGGTTTCACCGTGAGAAGAGCCCATCGCATGAGGTGGGTCAAAGCGATCTAATCCTAGAACTGAAAAACCTGATTTTGATAAAAAGTACAAGGCAGCTGACCCAACAGCTCCCAGACCGACTACAGCTATATCGACTTGCTTCATGCTAAAAACTTTGAACCAAAATAATCATTAGAAGCAGTTGAAGCACTTATGAACTACATTAATTCCGAAATCAAGGATAATTCTACGATCAATCTTTCCCCATTTGGGCGTCGATCAGTTCCCTTTTGAGTTTCCGCTCTCGCTCTAAAGTGTTTTTTCTATGTTGATCAAATTCTTCCTGAACCTCTTCCAAGTCCTTTTGGGCTTTTCGAATCTTCTTGAAGCTCCTGAAATATTGAAAGGAGAAAAATGCTAATGCAATCCCTAATCCTCCAACAAATAGCCACATCAGAGAAGAATAAACGGCCTTATGAATAGCTATTCCAAAAATTGAAAAATTATCCTTCGCTTCTATAGCTTCCTGCTTTTCAGCTTCAGTTTGATCTAGAACCTGATTTAAACTGGAAATGCTATCATTTTTGGAAGTCAGCTGGGTTTTGAGCTCCATTACTTCCGCCCTCATGGTCCTCATTGAATCCAGCATATTGGATCTTAACTTATCCAGATTACTTTTCTTAACTACTTTATATTCCTGATAATTATTGGAAGCATCGTAGATGTATTCAAATTGGGAATCGATGGTACCGGAGTTCAATGAGTTTTGAGATTCTGAGGACTCCTGAGCCTGAATGCTGGCAGAAAAAAAAGAGAAAATGCCAACCATTAAGCTGAGGGTAATTTTTTTCATAAATTAGGTGTTTTACTATTTACTAAGGGCTGAGAAACCAAGAAACGTGCCTCATTTTCAAAATTATGGCCTTTTTTTGGAAAGGCCTGACCAAAAGTTGATTTTTGATCGTAAATCAATGGGATAAAATCTCCGGAATGATATCCCAAAAATGCTGTGGATTTTCTACATGTTTCGAAAAAAATTACCTTGAAAAAAAATCCCGATGATAAAATACGTGTTCATTTTCATTTTAATGTTTGGGTTGGGCATTAGCACCTTCGCCCAGGAAAATGATTTTGATTTAGGAATTCAGGCCTATAATGAGGGAGATTATGAGTCTGCTTTTCTCCTTTTTGACAACTGGTTGCGAGAAAATCCACGAGACCCTGAAGGTTATTGGTACTTGGGTCAAGTTTACGAGCAATTTGATGGAATGAGTGATTTTTTGGCTTTGGAAAACTACAACCAAGCCTTGGCGCTCAATCCTGAGATGACTCCCGTCTATTTGCATAGGGGGCGCTTATTTCTTCGATTAAAAAGATTTGAAGAGGCTGAGGCTGATTTTAAAACCTATAGAAGATTACCTAAAGGAGAGACTACCCGAATTATCTATAAAACCTCCGGTACAGACAGTGGAGTTTCTTCCATTTTCACCGACCAATCCGAAAACCCTTCTCAGATTTTATATCTTTTATCTTTGAGTAAAGCTGGCCAAGGGCAAGTTGAAACTGCCATTTCCCTATTGGACTCTGCTATATACTATAGTCCACTTGAGTCAGATTTCTATGCTGAAAAAGGCAAGCTACTCATGGATGAAAAGCAGGATCAGGCAGCCTTGATTGCCTTGGAAAAAGCCTTGCAAATCAATCCTGATCATTATCTGGCTAAGCAGCGAGTCTTGAGCATCCGTCAGGGAGGGGACAGGGAGAAATTGGAAGAATTGACCAAAGCAATCTCTACGGATCCTGAAAACCCTCTGCCGTGGAAGATTAGAGGCTATTATAAATTTTCCCAATCAGACTTCAAAGGGGCATTGACCGACTTTTCAGAAGCTATATCACTGCATCCAGAGGATGCGGAAAACTGGTTTTACCGAGCAAAAACATATGCCAAACTGAAAAATTGGATCAAGGCTGAACAGGATTTTACCGAAGCTATGTTTCTGACTGAGCAAGAGCCTGAATTGCTTTTGGGGAGAGGACAAGCCCGATATTATCAAAATAAGACCGAATTGGCCTTGGCTGATTTCATACAATTAATCAGTATTGATCCCAGCAATGCCAGCGGATATTATCACAGAGGGATTACTTTACACAGACTGAATCGGGCATCTGATGCCTGTAATGATCTGACCAAAGCAGTGCAACTCGGAATGGAAAATATAGGAGAGGTCAAGCAAAAAATCTGCAATTAATTTTTTAAAGCTCTTTGATAGTATCTACTCTAGAAGCTATAAAAGCTGGCCTCCAAGAAGCAAGCAATGTAATGGTGACGACTGCTAAACTGATCCAAACAAAATCTGAAAGTACAATCCGAACCGGATAAGCATCGACCACAGCAGAGGCAATTCCCAAGGATACTAAACCAAAAGATTGCTGGGCGAGGCAAATCAAATAGCCCATGACCAAACCAATCAAAGCACCTGTAAAGGCTATTAAAGCTCCCTGCTTCAAAAATATTTTTTGAATCAATCGATCTGGAGCTCCCATGGCTTTGAGAACAGCAATGTCCTTTTTCTTCTCAATAGCCAGCATACTCAGAGAAAAGAAAATATTAAATGAGGCTATCGCCAGAATAAACGTGAGCGTCAGGAAGACAAAAAGTTTTTCCAATTTCACTGTTCTTAATAATCCCGCATGCTGTTCATCCGTATTTTTCACAGTGAAATCACTTCCTAAATGGGCTTTTAGTCTTTTTTGAACTTCCGCAACAGTATTTCCTTTTGCTACTTTGATTTCTAGGGAAGTTCTTCGATTTCCGTAATTCAAAAGGTCGCGGGTAAAGTTTAAGGGTGCAATGACATATTCATCATCGAATTGTCTTTCAACAGAGAAGAAAGCTACCGGGTCCAAAACTGCCGAAGCATATAACTGGCTTGGATCTAAGGTGGCAGCACTGCGGGGTGCTTTGGGATAAAAAACTTTTAAAGGAACATTCTGATCATCCAGATTGACTGAAAGAAAAAATCCAACACCTCTCCCCAGAATAGCTCCGGGTCTCAGGTCAGTCCCCAGTGTGGTGTCTCCCCAAAAATATCCACGGGTAAATCGGTCTTGTTCCAGAAAATTATCCGATACACCCTTGATCGTTCCTACCAACTGATTGCCTTTATAGTCTAATAAGGCATTGTCCTCGATCACTTCTGTTAATACCGCGACGCCCTCAATGGCCCTAATTCCTCCAAGCCATTCTTCATCCACCTCAAAACTTTTACCCAGGCTCGCTTCTACTTTTAATTCGGCATCAAAGCTGGCAAAAAGCCCACGGATCAAGTCCTCCAAACCATTGAAAACAGACATGACAATGACCAAAGCCATAGTACCCACTGCAACTCCCACCATAGATATGGTAGAAAGCACAGTGATGAAATTCCGCTTTTTTTTACTTCGGAAATACCGGGCCGCTATAAAATAACTGAGATTCAATCGCTGAAATTAATCTTCGTCTTCCTCTTCTTCTTCCTCAGGTGCAGGTGGAATATCCAGACCGGAAATGACTTTGTCCATATGCTGAGCATAAGAGGCTGATTCATCAGGAAAAAAGGCGAGCTCAGGGATAATTCGAACAGATTTCCCGATTCTCTTGCTCAGATAAAGTCTGATTTCCTTTTTATGATCATTGATCAACTCATAGGTAGACTGAGGATCTGCCAGCAAAAAGCTCAGATAAACCTTGGCTACACCTAGGTCGGGACTAACCAACACCCTGGTAATAGTAACCATGGCTTTACCAACAAGATGTCTAGCCTCTTTTTGAAAAATTTCTCCTAACTCCTTTTGCAGGAGTTTTGCGTGTTTTTGTTGTCTTTTACTTTCCATATAAAGTATTTGTGGTACAAATTTAGCGAAATACTTGGGCAAGCTTTAATTTCGGGGCAATCCTTAACGAATACCCAACACCTTGTATCAATTTTTCAAAGTAAACGATCCTTTCCGACTCATAGGAATATTGCTGTTCCTGGTGATTTGGAGCCTTATTTACATCCTATTTTCGGATTTTCCGATTACTGCTACACAGCTAAATTGGATGTTATTAGGAGAGCGCCTTGGCAATGGTGTTTTTCTTTACCAACACATTATTGATGATACCGGGCCATTATCAGCAGGATTATTTTCCTTGTTGGATTTTCTTTTTGGCAGGAATCCGCTCATGCTGGAAATTCTTGGAAGGATTTTAGTCTTGTTCCAAGTTGTTTTCTGGAACAACGTATTAATCAAATACCGGGTTTATGATGAAAACACCTATTTGCCAGCTATCATCATGTTGGCGCTTTTCCATATCAGCTTTGATACCTTAAGTCTTTCACCCGCATTATTGGGAAGTACATTCTTGGTTTTGGCCTTATCCAAGCTTTTCTCACAAACAGTACTCCAAAAAGACAGCACCGAATCAACCTTGTTGATCGGTATTTATGGAGGACTTGCTACAGGATTTCATCCTATCTACGTGGTTTTCCTTCCCTACATGATTTTAGTAGGCATTGCTATCAGTGGGTTTTCATTTAGACAACTGATGCTTTCTCTCATGGGATATCTCTTGCCCATATTATTGATCTCTGTTTTTTACTATTGGAATAATGGATTAGATGAAGCAATAGAAATATGGCCATTGATCTTTGTATCCGAAAAGTACCTATATCAACCTTATTTGAATTGGTTGATTTTAGGTGCGCTTCCGGTTTTACTTGCTTTGGTAGGTTTGTTTTTCAGTTCAGTCTTTAGAGCTTCCACCATCAATCAGCAAAAACAAAGACAATTGATGGTCATTTGGCTAATTTTTGCTGTACTGAGTATTTTCTTTTCAAAAAGACAGGCAGGGTTTCAATTGGTTATTTTACTTCCGGGACTTAGTTATTTGATTACACCATTTTTTCTGACTGTCAAAAAAAGCATTGCCACCATAGCTTTTTATCTTCTTATTATCGCTTTGCCTGCATTTAGCTGGTGGTGGATGTCTGAGGAAGTAAAAAAAGAATCCGACTACTTCATCAAAGAAAATTCTTCAGCCAAATATGATGGAAAAGGAATGATGATATTAGGAGACGACATCAGTCCTTACCTCATTGGAACCTTCGAAGGACCTTTTTTGAACTTCCATCTAAGCAAGCTATTCCTTGAAATGGATAGAAGCCTTCCGCAACGCGCCAAATTATTCCAGTTGATCCAAAGCCAAAGGCCTTCGCTTATTTTGGATCAGGAGGGAGTTTTTGAAAAGCTACTGAAAGATTATCCAGAACTGGCAAGAGAATATAGACTGGAAAGCAATGGAATTTATAGACTGAAATAAAGAGGCTTCAAAATCCTTTCTATCAATGCCGATTTCTTTCGAATAGAAATGCTTTCAGATTTCTTGTAATAAAAATTGATTGCTAATCTTTACTAGGTATCCGGTAAGGGAAAATTCTTAAAATAAAATCGCCTCAAAACCCTATCCAGCTAAGTCTGCATAGCAAGTAATTAAAAAAGCCACTCCCTTCAAAAAGGAGTGGCTTTACAATTATATAGGCTAGAGATTAGCTGACTTTTTTAGCTTCTTTCTCTTTTTCACTTTCAATCTCACGCTTCATCAAGTCTACTACAATAGGAGTAGCGATGTATACGGAAGAATAAGTACCTACTAGGATACCGATGAACAATGCGAAAGAGAATCCTCTTAACACTTCGCCACCAAATATCAAGAGTACAATTACCACAATCAATGTTGTGAATGAAGTAATCAAAGTACGTCCTAATGTCTGATTAATGGCATCATTAAAGATTTTCACAAGCTTACCAGTACCTCTGTTTTCGATATTCTCTCTGATTCGGTCAAATACGATCACGGTATCGTTGATGGAATAACCAATCACTGTCAACACCGCTGCAATAAATACTTGATCGATTTCGAAGGTTGCCCCAAATGCGCTTGCAATAGCAAAGGCTGCAATCACAAATAATGTATCGTGAATCAATGCGATGATGGAAGCCAAAGAGAATTGCCACTTACGGAATCTCACCAAGATATAAAGGAAGATGGCAATCAATGCAGCTAGCATCGCCTCCACAGAGGAAGCTTTGATATCATCTGCAACTGTAGCTCCTACTTTGGATGAACCTGTGATAGCAAACTGTCCTGAAGTAAGATTTTCAGCATCATCTGTGAAAGTCAATCCAGTTACTGATGCAATTCCTGATTTTACTTTTTCCTCTACTTGTTTGTTAGAAGCATCATCATCTTCATTGATCAAGTAGGAAGTAGTAACTTTCAATACATTGTTTGCACCGTATGTTTTCACCTCTACTGAACCATCAAATTCACCATCCAAACCGACTTTCAGTTCAGAAGGAACTACTGGCTCTTCAAAAGCTACGATGTAAGATCTACCTCCAGTAAAGTCAACACCGAATTTCAATCCATTGACAGCAGCAATCCCTAAACCAAGGATAATAATTCCTGAAGAGATCAAATAAGCTATTTTACGCTTTCCTAAGAAATCGAAGTTTAAGCTGCTCAATGTATTTTTTGCAATTGGAGAAGAGAAGCTGATAGAGCTCTTGTCACCTTTTTTGCTCATCCAAGACACAATTACTCTTGTGATGAATACCGCAGAGAAAAATGAAGAAGCAATACCGATCATCAATACGATTGCAAATCCTTTAACAGGACCCTGACCCAAGGCGTACAAAATAGCACCGGTCAAGAAGGTAGTGACGTTGGAGTCCAAAATAGCAGAGAATGCCTTATTGTAACCAGAGTTAATTGCCGCAATCAATCCTGCTCCATTTCTAAGTTCTTCCTTGATACGCTCGAAAATCAGAACGTTCGCATCAATGGACATACCAATGGTTAACACGATACCTGCGATACCTGGCAATGTAAGTGCAGCACCTAACTGAGCTAGAATTCCTAGGATAAAGAAGATGTTGAACACCAATGCAGCAATTGCTACAAGTCCACCTTTAGAATAGTAAGCCAACATGAATAGCACTACGATCACCAAACCGGAAATCATAGAGAACACGCCTTGACTTTGAGCTTCTTTACCCAATGTTGGACCAATGATACTTTCTTCTACGATTTGAGTAGGCGCTGGAAGAGAACCTGACTTCAAGATATTAGCCAAATCCTGAGCTTCCTGAAGGCTGAAAGAACCTGAAATTTCAGATTGTCCTGTAGGAATTTCACCGTTTACTACTGGAGCTGTATATACATAGTTGTCTAGTACAACTGCAATTCTTTTTCCAATATTGGCAGCGGTCAAGGATCTCCATTTTCTAGCTCCTTCAGCATTCATCTGCATGGAAACTGCAGGTCTGGAAGTTTGATCCAAAACCTGACGGGCATCTGTCACCACATCTCCTTCCAAAGGAGCTTCATCTGTTCCTCTTGGAGCCTTGATAGCGTAAAGTTCGAGAACCTCGTCGCTAGTTCCTTCCGGAGTGAATGGTTTTACTCCCCAAAGCAATTTGATATCTCTTGGTAAAAGAGAGTTGTAATCAGGGTTTTTCAATATTCTGTTGATCACAACGGTATCTCTCACCTGATAAGCCAAACCGTAATTTGGATACAACAAGCTGAAAACTGGAGAAACATCTGTGCTAGGATTCAACGGGTCAATCTCTGCCAACTGCTTTTCCAAAGCATTTCTTAGAGAATCTTCCTCAGACATATTTTCTGTGGAAACTGTATCAGCAGCAGCAGGAGTGTTGGAAGATTTGTTGTCAGCAACCCAAGCCGCATTTACTGCTTCCAAAGAACCGCCTAAATCATTCAATTCAGCTACTTCCCAGAACTGAAGTTTAGCTACACCTTGAAGCAAGTTTCTAACTCTTTCCTGATTATCCACACCTGGAAGCTCGATTTGGATTCTTCCAGAACCTTGGATTCTCTGAATATTTGGCTGAGAAGTACCAAAACGGTCGATACGAGTTCTCAAAATGTTGAAAGAACGATCGATCGCATTTTCAACTTCTTTGTCTATGATATCCAAAATTTCAGAATCAGAAGACTCCAAAGAGATTCTTCCTCTGTTCGCAGCTGTTGCGAAAATGCTGCTTAGCTTTTTATTTGGATTATTGGACTGCCAAGCGGAATAGAATAGGTTGACAAATTTATCTGTAGAGGTTTTTGCTGCCTGTCTGGCATCTTCTACTGCTTTGTTAAAGCCTTCATCTTTGGGATTTCCTGCCAGACCTTTGACGATTTCCACCGGGGAAACTTCCAAAGTCACGTGCATACCTCCTTGAAGATCCAGACCCAAACCAAGTTCGGTTTCTTTGATCTCCTGATAAGTAAAATCAGCACCTAGAAAATTGTAAACAGGCTCTCTCCAGATGGAATCCAGATAAGCTCTTCTTTTGGCAAAATCAACATTGCCGGAAGCATCAGTTGCATACTCGGATGCATTTTTCTGAATGCCATTAGATACAAATGTGAATGACAGATAGTACAGACAGAGGCCTGTAATAATCACTGTCAAAAACACAATGACACCTTTGTTTTGCATAGGGATTAGATATTAAATTATTATTTGTGAATACAGAATTAGGCAATGCTGCAGAGCAGCTTGCAGATTTAAATTAGAAAAAAGAGGGTTTTAGGGTCCTTTAGTGGATATAATCCGCTCAAAAAGTATTTCAACCAGCTGATTGGGCTGAATAATGGAAACAGCTTCTGCTACAAAAGATCTGGGCTCGAAGCTGACAATTTCATATATCAAATAGAATACTGTGTGGGTCACCTGAACCGCAAATGGAACTACGGCATCTACTGCAACGCTCAAAAAAGTTTGTTCTTGATCAGAATTGGTATGTTGCTCGGTTTGAACCGACTCGTCCAATGCAGTATATTCTACTGAAGAGATGAAGAAACACAAAAGCAAAGCAAGCAAAACGGTGACCCGCTGCTTCAAAAGATTGCTATTTGTCTTCTTGCTATTCATGGGATGCAAATATAGCCATATTTTGATTCCCAAGTAATTTAGCTATGTTTTTTTGCTTATTTACCAGACTTGGCTCTCAAATAAGTACGGATCACTTCCAGCGCTTTATCGAAACTATGATTGTTTGGAACGATCAAATCCGCCTCATTTTTGAAAGGCTTGATATATTTTTCATAGGTAGGCATGACGTGCATTTCGTATCGATAAAGCACATCATCCAGGTCATAGCCTCTTTCTACTTTATCTCGGATGATTCTTCTTTTGAGTTTAATATGGTCTTTGGCATCGATAAAAATTTTCAAATCTAACAACTCTGCCAATTCGGGATAATAAAGAACAAATATTCCCTCCACTACTACCACTGGAGCTGAATTGAAAGTCAGCATTTTTGGCTTTTTAGCAGCATTATTAAAAGTGTATTCTTCCCTTTGTACAGTTTCTCCAGCTTGGATTTTACGGATATCAGAAGCATAGGCTTCAAAATCAATGCTAAAAGGAGTATCGAAATTATGTATCCCTTGGGCATCTACGGGCTGCAAGTGTCTGGGTTTGTAATAATTATCCTGAGAAATAAGACAAACCTCGCCGGGTTCAAAAGTACTCAATAAACGCTCTAAGAAAAGGGTCTTTCCTGAAGCAGAACCCCCAGTGATCCCGACGATAAATGGCTTTTGCATGGGCACAAAGTTAAATCATTTTCACCCTTTTATCAGAATTTTCTTTGGCTTAGAAATTTAATCAATTGATTTACTGCCTTTCCCCGGTGGGAAATTTGGTTTTTCTCATCCATACTCAATTCTGCAAAAGTCTTCTCATATCCTTCTGGCTGAAATACCGGGTCGTATCCAAAACCTTTTTCACCAATCCGCTTATCAAGTATCTGTCCTTCCGCTATTCCTTCGAATTGATGTTCTTTTCCATCCAGAATCAATGCTATGACAGTTCTAAACCTCGCTTTACGATTTGCTTTGCCTCTCAGATTCTCCAAAAGTTTATCAATATTCCGCTCGTCTGATCGGGGTTCTCCAGAGTACCTTCCAGAGTACACACCCGGAGCTCCATCCAAAGCCTCCACTTCCAAGCCGGTATCATCCGCAAAACAATCTACTCCATAATTCTCCTTGACATATCGGGCTTTTTGAAATGCATTGTGCTCGAGCGTATTTCCAGTTTCCGGTAATTCTTCGTGGCAACCTATTTCCAGCAAAGAAACAATTTGAAATTTATCACCAAGAGCAGCTTTTACCTCTTCTATTTTCTTGGCATTATTGGTAGCAAAACAGATTTTCATAATTCAAAAATAGAAAAATATCTATGGGCTGACACGGTTGAACTTGGGTATGCAGGATCAAAGCTCTAACTTCGAAAACAGATTTTAATAGTATGAAAAAAGTCACCATTTATTGCGGATCCAAAAAAGGAAATTCTTCTGTATTTGAATCTGCTGCAAGAGCTTTAGCTCATGAAATGATCAAAAGAGACCTTTCCTTAGTGTATGGAGCAGGAAGAGTAGGATTGATGGGGGTAATAGCCGATGAGATGCTGGCAGGAAATAAAGAAGTCCTTGGGATAATTCCCCAAAAGCTAGTTGATCGGGAAGTCGCTCATACGGGCTGCACGGAGTTGATTGTGGTAGAAACGATGAGAGATAGGAAATGGCTGATGGCAGAAAGAGGAGATGGATTTATTGCCATGCCTGGCGGAATAGGAACCCTCGAAGAGCTTTTCGAAATCATGACGCTCAACCAGTTGCATTATATTCAAAAGCCCTTGGCCTTATACAATGTCAATGGTTATTATGACAAATTGATTGATTTCTTGAACCATGCGATGGATTCTGGATTCTTGTATCCAGAGCAGGAAGAGCTTCTCATAGTTTCTGATGACCCAGTGGATTTATTGGATCAAATGGCGGCATATCAAGCACGGAGACCCGCTGATTGGTAGTTTTTTCTTTTGGGGTGATTTTCAGACTAATATTTGTTTTTATACGTTAAAACTTCAAGCTTATTCCGAGACTTTCATCAGTTTTTTCTATTTTTGCTCAGTTATTCAAGGCTTTATGATCGAAAAACTCTTTCCATTAGACAAAAACTATATCCTGAGACAGGCTCAGTTTGTGCTGGAGGAGGAACTTTTGGAGCAGATGATTTATGAGCTAAAGCGCTCCTACACATACCTGTACAATCCATTGCAGCTAATGGATCAGACCTATGCTAGGATTCTTGACAGCTTTGAATTTCCAACAGACCGAATCCGTATGATTTACCGCCAGCTTTGTGGAATCTACCGATTTAAGCATGGAGATAATCAATTGGAATTACTTTTTGACGGAAAATCTCATTTCGAAAAGTTTAAAGAGGATTGGGAAAATTCATTCATCAATTACGTGAAGGAGCTGGGTAATCATGAGCAGTATGTCAAAACCATGCTTAGAATGACTGTTCTGTATGACACAGAATCCCGAGCTGAATGGGCTGAGAATAATTGCAAGGCTTTTATCAATCAGTATTTTGACCTGAAAATCGTCAAAAGGCAAGGCGAGCTACGAATGAAAGTAGGGTAAAAGAGGTGTTGAAGAAACTCTTATACTTCAATAGCTATTTTTGAGTTCTGATTTAAGATTTACGAAGGACACAGGGACTTTTGAGATTTTTTATGTCTTAAAATTGAGGTCTGAGTTAAAGGTGGATTGATTTTAACCCAAAAAGACGTGTAGGGAGCAAAGAGTTCGCTGAGAAAATCAGTGTTTTTAGTTTAGAATAGACAATTGAAAAAACACTTTGCCTCTTTGATGGAGATCAAACAAAATTAAAAACCAACTAGCTTCTTTGTAATTGTTTCAGATTTTATTTTATTGAAAGGAGAATCCTACTTTTAAATACTCCATGCGAAAAATTGTATATCTATTAATTTTTGTCCTTTCAGTTTCCGCTTGTGTGCAAGACGGTTTAAATCCAGATCTGAAGAGATTAAGCCCTGAAGTCATAGAGGCGAGAGAATGGTTACAGCAAAATCAAGAAGCCATGGACTTGAAAGCTTTACAAACTAAATCAGATAGATTAGATCCCAAATTTTTGACTCGGGAGTTCAATTGGGAAAGAGCTTTGGTTTTGATTGATTCCAAAAATCGCACAGCTATTGAGATTCCGGTTCACTATCCAAATGGGATGATGTTTGGCGTCACAGGAAATAAAAAGCCCCCTAAATCCGTACGAACCTCTCTAGTTTTGGTAAAAAAACAGGAAAAGGAATATGCACCATATTTTTTAAAAATTAATTCTGAAGACACGGAGCACATCTTTTCAGCGAATAATTTTCACCTGATAGGCTACTTGAATATCCCCAATAATTTTTCTGGAGAATTTAATTTATATAATTGGGATGAAAGCTGGATAGGAACTACTGTATATAGTAATGGACAACCAATCCGTTCTCGATTCCCAAAAGATCAATCTATCGAATGAAAAAATTGATTGCTGTTTTCTTGTTTCTTTTTGGTTTTTCGGGAATTCCAATTGGCTTTTCACAAGAATTCATACCTCGGGCTATAATTGGAAAATGGATAAGTGAGGAAGATCAAAAGCTCATTTGGGAGTTTTCTAACCCTTTCTTATTTCAAAGTGAATATGAGGGCCAAAACGAATCAAGTTCAGGGGTTTTTAACATTCTTGATTGGGAAACCACTTGTAGCGAATACAAGGAAACGGATTTGAAAGATCAGAAGTACCTTCAAATTAAAGATGAAGAGGGATTTGTTTTTTGTTATTATCTGGAAACATTAAACCATGAGCAATTAACTCTCATCTATATGCCTCGTGGAAATATTCTATCTTTTAGAAAATTGAAGCCTGATCAGAATTCTGCGATAATGTTTTAACTTAAAAATGTCAAAACACCCATCAGATTGGTGAAAATTGCGGATTTATGCGCTCAAAGAATCTGCGTTGCGTTTTACGAAATCTTTGAAAAATCTTGCTTCTTTCACTCTTTATTTTTCTAACCTGAAAGCATATTTTAATCGCTTACAAGAGATTGAAAACATAACATGCTAAACTCTTTGCCTCTTCCAGTCTTTGCGAGAGATAAAACCGTTGCGTCGCCGCGCCTCTGCAAGCCATTATTTTTAAACAGCATAGGAATGATAGAAAACATAGCATTCTAAACTCTTAGCCACTTCTTTTCTTTGCGGGATACATTATCGCTGCTCCGTTGCAACTCAGCTAGAGAAATTGAGACTGCCGCGCTCCGCAAGCTGCGCTCGCAGTGACGTCCAAACTTTAAACTTTTTCTTTGCTTCTTAAATTCTTAGCGGGAGACAATATCGCGATGCCGCTGCGCTATTTTCGAGATTAATTTGTACCGCTGAGCCGCTGAAGGCGCAAAGGAGATCGCAAAGTTTTTTTCCAACCTTTCTCCCCTGCTAAAAATGAAAGACCAGTTATTAGGAAATACATCCTTCATCATGAATAATGGACCGCCCTTAATAACTAATAACTCAATAACCGTTGCCTCTGATGCTAAAAGAGTCAGACTTAGAACTCCTGTCATCGGAATAGGGGGACGACCCTAATAACCTATTACTCAATAACCAATAACTTTTCATCTGCGTTTCCGCGAGCAATTTTAAAAACCACAGAGGATACTTAGCCTCTTCCAGTCTTTGCGGGAGAAAAAATGCTGCGCCTCTGCGTCGCCGCGAGTATTTTCTCAAGCTTTCCTAATAACTAATTACCATTAACTTACTCCCCCCACTCGGTATGGAAGATTCCCTCTCTATCGATTCTTTCGTAGGTATGCGAACCGAAATGATCTCGCTGAGCCTGGATTAGGTTCAAAGGTAATCTTCCTGAAGTGAATGCATCAAAATAGCTTAATGAAGAAAATAATCCGGGAACTGGAATTCCAAATTCAGCAGCGTATATCACTGTTTTTCTCACCGCTGGTAGACAGTCCTGCACCTGCTTGACAAAAGAAGGAGATAGCAACAAATTAGTAAGTTGAGGATCCGCCTCAAAGGCCTCAGCAATATCTGCCAACAAACCTGCACGAATAATGCACCCTGCTCTCCAAATTTTTGAAATCTGGGCCAAATTCAGTTCATACCCGTATTCTCTGGATGCCTCGGCCAACTGGTGTAAGCCTTGTGCATAAGAAACTATAAAAGAAAAATACAGTGCCTGTTCTGCTTGGTGGATCAGTTGATCCTTATCCATGGCCACCAAAGCTGGTCTATGATATAGTTTATCTGCCTGGATTCGCTGATCTTTCAAAGCTGAGATCTCACGCATACTTACCGCCATATCAATGGTCGGTATAGGTATCCCCAAGTCCATCGCATTTTGAGAGGTCCACTTTCCTGTTCCTTTTTGTTTGGCTTTATCCAAAATCTGGTCTACCAATCTTCCATCAGAAAACTCATCTTTTTGAAGGAAGATTTCTGAAGTGATCTCAACCAAAAATGATTGTAGCCTATCCTTATTCCAAGAGGCATAAACCTCATGAAGTTCGTCATTCGTAAGATTTCCAGCCTTTTTCAGCAGGTCATAAATCTCAGAGGTTAGCTGCATAAGTGCATACTCAATTCCATTATGAACCATTTTTACATAATTGCCTGCAGACTTAGGACCTAAGTAGGCAACACAAGGTTCACCTTTGTATTTGGCAGCAACCGCTTCAAAAACTGGACGCACATGCTCATAGGCTTCCTTATTCCCCCCAGGCATAATGCTTGGACCTTTTCTGGCCCCTTCAGCCCCACCGGAAACACCGGAACCAAAAAAGTGAATCCCTTTCTCTTGCAAGTAGGTATCTCTTCGATCTGTATCGGTGAAAAATGAATTTCCTCCATCAATAATAATATCTCCTTTATCCAAATGAGGAATTAAATCCTCAATCACCTGGTCAACAATTTTTCCAGCAGGAACCAAAAGCATGATTTTACGAGGTGAGGAAAGGGAAGCAATAAATGTTTTCAAGTCTGAGCTAGCATTTACTCTTTCGGGATTACCGCCTTCTTTGATCAATGCTGAAACTTTCTCGGGATCCAAATCATAGCCAAAGGCTTTGAAATCATTGTCCGCTACGTTTAAAATAAAGTTTCGGCCCATCACGCCCAGGCCAATCAGTCCAAAATCAAATTGCTTTTGCTCCATCTTTTTTATGCTTTCTCGCTTTTTCCAGCTTAATCTATTATTTGCTCGAAGTTTAAAATAAATAAGCCTTATTTTTACGATTCGAATTCAAAATTAACCTATCCTACGGAGCATGCCTGCTTTTTTCCAAAAAAGTATTGAGAAAGATTCAGATTTTTGCTTCCTAAAACACACCCTAATCCCGCTGATTTGATGAAAAAAACCCTAAACCAAATGCTAATTATTTTTGGAGCTTCGGGTGATTTGACTGCCAGAAAATTAATTCCAGCCATTTACAACCTCTACAAAGGCCAGCATTTACCGGAAAACTTTGTGGTTTTAGGAGTGAGTAGAAGTAATATGGGAAGTGAGGAGTTTCGGTCTAAGGTTGTACTTGAAAGCGAGTTTCTTCAGAAAAAAATAGCCAAGGAGGAAAAAGACTTTGTACAGAAGTTTGCCGATAAGCTTTACTATGAAGACCTAGGCACTGATTATGATGCTTCTTACGAAAAGTTAGCCAAAAGAATCAATCAGCTGGATGAGGAACATGGAACAGACGGAAATCTGATCTTTTATCTATCTACTCCTCCCAGCTTATATGAAACCATCGCCAAAAACCTTCATGATGCAGGATTGACCAAGGAAGAAAAAGGCTGGAGAAGATTGATCGTAGAAAAACCATTTGGATATAACCTGAAGTCTGCGAAAGCATTGAATGATGGGCTCCATTATTATTTCAATGAAGGACAGGTATATAGAATTGATCATTACCTGGGAAAAGAAACGGTTCAAAACTTATTGGTAACCCGCTTCTCCAACTCCATCTTCGAACCACTTTGGAACCGACGCTATATCCATCATGTGGAAATCACCAATGCTGAAACAGTAGGGGTAGAGAAAAGAGGTGGATATTATGATAAGTCCGGGGCATTGAGAGATATGTTCCAAAGCCATTTGCTTCAAATTGTTTCCTTGATCGTAATGGAGCCACCGATCAGTTCTGATGCAGAAGAAATCCGAGATGAAAAGGTAAAAGCCTTGAAATCATTGCGCATCATGAAAGATGAGGAAACTATCATTAAAAATACCTTAAGAGGCCAATATGTAGGATCCACAATTGGAGGAAAGAAAGTCAAAGGATACCGGGAAGAAGAAGGTGTAAATCCTGAATCTACCACGGAAACATTTGCTGCCCTCAAATTCTACGTTGATAATTGGAGATGGAAAGATGTTCCGTTCTACGTTCGAACAGGAAAGGCCATGCCTACCAAGGTAACAGAAGTAGTAATCCATTTTAAAACCCCACACCACGAGGTTTTCAAAAGCCAGGATGTCTACAAAAAGGATAATAAGCTTATCATAAGGATTCAACCAGATGAAGGAGTTCTTTTGAAATTTGGAGTGAAAGTTCCCGGTCTCGGATTTCATGTCGAGCAAGCCAACATGGACTTCTATTATTCAGACTTGGATTCCGCCCAAGTCATGGATGCGTATGAGCGTCTTTTATTGGATGCCATGCAGGGAGATACCACCCTCTATGCTAGAGCGGATGAAGTAGAAGCAGCTTGGAGATTTGTAGATCCTATTCTGGAGTGCTGGGAAAACAATCCATCTGTCAATACTTATGGATATGCAGCTGGAACATGGGGGCCTAAAAACTCAGATGAATTGATAGAAGACAGTTTTGGCTGGAGAAACCCCGGTGACTTACTAACTGACGAGTCAGGCTTTTGTATTCTATGCTAATTTAAACCTTACTATAGAGCTATGGAAATTAAAATTCTCGAAAATAAAACAGAAGTAGCCAAGTCTTTTTCGGCTTATTTTGCAGAATTGGTGCAATCCCAAGAGCAGCTATTTGTGGCTCTATCGGGAGGAAGTACTCCAAAAACTGTTTTCGATTATTTAGCTTCAGAATACAGAAATAAGATTGATTGGAGCAAAGTTTTTTTCTTTTGGGGAGATGAAAGATGTGTTCCGCCCACAGATTCAGAAAGCAATTATAAAATGACTGTAGATCATCTGCTTTCTAAGATATCCATTCCTGAAGCCAATGTATTTCGTGTTTTGGGAGAAAATGATCCTGAGGAAGAAGCTTTGAGATATGCGGAGCTTTTGGATAAAACGCTTCCTTTGGAAAAAGGAATACCTCAGTTTGACTTGGTGATATTAGGCATGGGTGATGATGGTCATACCGCATCCATTTTTCCCAACTCCATTTATCTCTGGGATTCATCCAGAAATTGTAAAGTAGCTACCCACCCTGATTCAGGACAAAAAAGAGTCACCATAACGGGTAGAGTAATTAATCAAGCCAAACACGTTGTTTTCTTGGTCACTGGTGCAAGCAAAAAAGAAAAAGTAAGGGAGGTCATTCGAAGAGAGGGAGAATATAATAGTTACCCTGCCAGCATGGTCAATCCCAGCAGTGACTCTTTGGTCTGGTATCTGGACCAAGAAGCTGCTCAAGAAATAAAGTAATTGGAAAGCCATCGAAACCCGATGGCTTTTTACGTTGAAAACTTATCTGTCTCACATCGTGTTCCATCTCAAACCATAAATCCTTTTTTATGAAAACTGTTAAAGCTTATGCTGCCTTTGAGGCAGAAAAACCTCTTGGACCTTACGATCTAGAAAGAAGATCTGTCGGGGCAAAGGATGTTGAAATTGAAATTTTGTATTGCGGAGTTTGCCACTCTGATATCCACACTGCAAGAAATGAATGGGGAGGCTCTACCATGTATCCGGTAGTCCCGGGCCATGAAATCGTAGGAAAAGTAACTGCCGTAGGACAGGAAGTCTCCAAATTCAAAGTTGGTGATACTGTAGGGGTTGGCTGCATGGTGGACTCTTGCCAAAAGTGCCAAAACTGTGAGGCTGATTTGGAGCAATTTTGTGAAAATGGAATGTCCGGCACCTATAATTCTTACTTACAAGACAAGAAAACCATTACCTATGGAGGCTATTCCTCTTCCATAGTTGTCACTGAAAATTTTGTATTGAGTGTTTCGGATAAACTTCCTTTGGAAGGGGTAGCTCCATTACTTTGCGCCGGGATCACCACATATTCTCCTTTACGGCATTGGAATGTTAAAAAAGGGGATAAAGTAGCAGTTGTAGGATTGGGAGGTTTGGGACATATGGCCGTGAAACTTGCCTCTGCAATGGGAGCGGAAGTTACCATGTTAAGTCGTTCGCCTGAAAAAGCTAAGGATGCCGATTCATTGGGAGCTCATCACTTTGAGTTGACTACAGATCCTAAAAATATGAAGCGCTTGAAGGGGTCTTATGATATCATTATTGATACCGTGTCCGCGTCGCATGATTACTCTGCTTACCTGAATCTTCTTCGCACTGATGGAGTGATGGTATTGCTTGGCGTTCCGCCAACTCCTGAACAGATTCACGCTACTTCCTTGATTTTTGGAAGAAAAAGTTTAGCAGGCTCCTTAATAGGGGGTATCAAGGAAACCCAGGAAATGCTCGACTTCTGTGCAGAGCATGGAATTGTATCAGATGTGGAAGTAATTCCTATTGAAAAAATCAACGAAGCTTATGAGCGCACCATCGCGGGTGATGTTCATTATCGATTTGTGATTGATATGGCTTCGCTGAAAAAGTAAAGTAAAAGGCCTAGAGAATTATTCTAGGCCTTTTTTTTTAAAGCTATCTCAGATTTTTAGCTTTCTGGGGTTTTGCCTTGGATCCCATACTCTGAGTATTTGTATTTTGTCTTCAGAATAGGAGTAAAAAATTTTGAATCCTTTCATCACTTTCACTCTCACTCCCTCATAATCTGACTCTATCCCAATAAGTGGGTTTTCAGCGATTATATTTGCTGCCTTGAGAAAAATAGCTTCTAGCTTTTCACTAAATAGTGTGGATTTATTTCGATTCTTCCAATAAGTATAGATTTCGAGCCTATCTTGAATGGACGAAAGGGTCCACTCTATTTCCCTAACCATTCCCTTAACAGCTTTTCTGCTTGCTCAGTGGAATAAACTCGATTTTCTTGGATGTCCTCTAAGCCCTTTTCAATTGATTTCTTTTCTTCTGAACTTAGTATATAACTAGAGACAAGATCTACTTCAAGATCAAGAATTCTATTAATTTCCTCTAAAAGCTTCTCATCATTTAAAGAGGAGACTTTGGAAATTATTGCAGATTTTAGGTTTGAAATACTCATAAGCAAAATTCTTTCAAGAACTTAATTTACGAAAGAAAAGTGATCTTGTTCTTTAATTAAACATCAAACAAACCTCCCATCCTTGGGCTGGCTTGATTTTTAGATGCTTGTATGCCAGTTCAGTGGCCATTCTTCCTCGGGCTGTTCGTTTCATATAGCCTTCCTGAATCAGAAAAGGCTCATACACTTCTTCAATAGTCTCGGCTTCTTTTATTTTAATTATCTTTTGAATTCCTCTTCTTTATAAATCTCCATAAGCCTTTTAACAAGACGTTCAATTTCTAACCTTAATTTTTTATTTTCGATATCAAGTCCGGTAACATCAGTTGCCAAATCTAAAAGCAATTTTTCGAGCTCAATCTTCACAGAAATAACTTCAATAATTGGATCAATATATCTGACATATTCCATATAAACATTGTGAGCAAAAACCCCGAAATTCTGAATTCTTATTGGGTCCCAATGAATCAATACAAGATTTATTCTTGTCTGTAAGCGTTTAATAAGTAAGTAATCATCTTTCCATGGTTTGTACCATTAGATATATTAATGCTATTGCTTTTCCCTGAAATTCCACAAATTATTGAATCCCCCATCTTGCATTTGTTACTATTCTTGGGATCCCACTACTAAGAAAAGCTTTAATTTGGGATGGGGAAAGCCCCTTTGAAATTCCATAAGTAATTGTTCCATTGGAAGTGTATCACCTACTACGGTCTAACTTTTACTGCCTAGCATGGATGCGATTTCGGTGTGAGCCGAATATCTTGTCGATAAACTTAATACCCTATTCCTCAGAGCGTCAGAAATATTTGATGGTAAGTCATCCCTTCTGACTTCTGACCTTCACTGAAAATGGGGGTATCATTCTAGTTTGCTTTGCCAATGCTTCATCTTGGGTAATAGTTAATTTGTCTAAGTATGGATATACTTGCTCATCATCTCTTTCTAAAAATCCAGTTGCGGAAACAAAAATTTTGTTTGAATTGGAAAATGATAGAACAAGTGATTGAGGATAAAGAATCTTTCTTATAATACTTCCATCTAAGTTTTCTTCAATTGCTACATCCCAATTAACAGTAATATTTTCAATAGTTTGTCCTATCGTATTATTCCAAATAAGGGAATTACTCACATCTGTAATTTGATAATTCTCAAAAGGACTGTCTTCATTTATCTTTATACCAACTCCGTATTGAAAAAAGGAACTATCCCATAAAATTTCAATCTTTTTATTATTCTGACTTTGTATCAAAACTGAAAAATCGACTGAATCAATTTGCTTAAAATGGGATTCTTGAAAGGATTTAGATGTAATCATTCTCTCCACCCTAGAATGATAACTTACTGAAGAAACTCTAAGTCCAACTATACTCTCAATGATTTTTTCGAATTCCAAATGCTCTTTCCTTAATTCCATTTTTCGCTTTTAGATAAAATGCCCTTTCCGCTTGAAAGTTGGACTA
>NZ_DFMT01000001.1:0-4504 GCF_002376385.1 Algoriphagus sp. UBA3586
ATAATCGTTAAGATATTAGCTCTTATTTTCCCAAATAATTCTCCTTTGCAAACCTAAAGGCCGTGGCTGGGTCTTCGGTCTTCCAACCTGTCAAGCAAGGAAAATAAGATAACTGACATGATTACGGATAATCAGAAAAATATTTATTCATTTCCTCTTTTAAAAATTAGTCAAATTCATTGGCTTAGATGATTGAGATTTTTGGATTTTATTTGCTTATCGCTAAATCTCGCAGAATAGAGTTATGATTTTTCATGCCTATGGAAAATGGAATTATATATGTTTTAATTCAGGATTTTGATTGATCATGTTGCTTGATTTTTAATGAAGACTCTGAAAATTCTTAAATGGGGAAAAAGAGATATTAATAAACTAAAACCTTTTATATGTAGATTCAGTATATTAATTTTAATTTTCGAATAATAATTAATCTAAACACATACATAATTTATATATATTGCAAATCGTTTTTAAAATAATAAACTATCTACTATGAGAGATTTGATAAAAGAAGCTATTGCTGACCTAAAAAAGAATGAAGGTTTTATTTATGTAACCTCAGAAGGAAAAAAAATAGACCTTCATGAAGCTGCTGCAAGAGGTATTGCGGTAACTCCAGTGAATCCCAAAGATAATGTGATCAAGAAATTAGAATCTGCCGGTTTATATCTAACTGATGGCAGATTTATGAATGATTTGAATGAGCTTGTATCATTAATAAACGGAAGCTCCTCTGGAAAGTCAGGAAAAAGAAGAACATTCACTGATGCTGAGAAAAGCAAAATTCTAGAAGAATGGAAAAAAGTGGAAGCTGCAGGTAAAAAAACCAAAGCTGCTTTTGCTAGAGAAATTGGTGTAGGTTATCAAACCTTCATCAACTGGTTGAGAGGTTGATCAATCAACTAGTAAAAAATAGAGGGGTGGTGTTTCCACCCTTTTTTATTTTTTTTCAAAAACACTTATAGAAACAGCTTTTTATTTAAAGTAAGTATGTTAATACTTTGTTAACTTTCAAAAAACCTATCCTTATTATTTAATACAAGCCTATTATTGTCCATTGACTTAGTATCAGCTTTGAGTATTCTTCAAAATTTAAGATTTTTTGATTTTAAAATAAGTTTTCCTCCTCTGATTAGGATACGGCTGGAAGCCCTTTGTCTTTTGTTTTCTAAGCACTCTCAATAATCTGATTATTTTTGTAAAAAATTTAAGCGTTTTGGATCATTCAGTCTTTGTAAAGCAATTTAGAGATCAGGGTTTTTTGTCAATTAAAGAAGGAAATGGCAAAGTCGTCACTCTTTTGCAGGCTAGTCATTGGAAACCTGAGATGGGCACTGACTGGGTTTACCTATTATTTGATTTATTTCAAATTCGTTCAGTTTCGGAGCAATTTTCTGAAATTTCCCTGGATATCGTTGAGTTTGCAAGCAAGCCTACGATTTATACAAGCCCGGCTAATATTTTAATACCTGAAGGCTTGCCAGTTGAGGGGAAAATCCGTTTTTCATTAATCCGAGAACCGGATTGGAATAAATTACTTTTTCAGATTTCTCAACCTGTTTTGGTTAAACTTGAAAGTGATAGACCTGCAGAAGTAGAGACCAAAAAACTATTTCCATTATTTAGCCCTTCTTTGAAAGAGCTCTACTTAGGACCTGAAGGAGACGTAAAAATCATCAAAGGATGAATTTTAAAAACCAATTAGATCAAGATCCAATCTTCTCAAAAGTCGCCAAAGCCGCTGCAAAGCTGGGTTTAGAGACCTATGTGGTTGGTGGATATGTCAGAGATTTAATTTTAGGTAGACCTTGTAAGGATCTTGACTTTACTTGCGTGGGAAGCGGAATTGCTTTAGCTGAAGAGGTAGTAAAGCAATTTGATTACCATGTTCCTTTGTCAGTTTTTAAAAACTTTGGAACAGCCATGCTGAAGCTGGAAGACTCAGAGTTGGAATTCGTGGGGGCAAGGAAAGAATCATACAGATCAGAGAGTCGGAAACCAATTGTTGAGGATGGAACTTTACAGGAAGATCTGGAGCGAAGAGATTTTACTATTAACGCGATGGCGATTTCCCTTACTTCCAAAGATTATGGGGATTTGTTAGATCCTTTTGATGGTTTGAATGATCTTAAAAAGAAGAATATTCAAACTCCTTTAGATCCTGAAATTACGTTTTCTGATGATCCATTGAGAATGATGCGGGCAATCCGTTTTGCTGCTCAATTGGATTTTGATATAGAAGCGGACACCTTTTATGCTATTAGCCAAAATGCTCATAGGTTGAAGATTGTTTCGGCTGAGCGCATCCTTACAGAACTGAATAAAATTATTCAGACACCAAAGCCTTCTTATGGGTTTAAGCTACTTTTTGCGAGTAAGCTATTACATGAATTTTTTCCTGAAATGGTTGAATTGCAGGGAGTAGATTCTGTGGATGATAAATCCCACAAAGACAATTTTTATCATACCCTTCAGGTGCTAGACAATGTAGCCACTGTCAGTGAGGATCTCTGGCTAAGGTGGGCAGCTATTCTGCATGACATTGCTAAGCCAGCTACCAAAAGGTTTAATCCTAAAGTAGGCTGGACATTTCATGGGCATGAAGATAAAGGTGCAAGGATGACTCCTGGTATTTTTAAGAGGATGAAGCTGCCAATGGATGAAAGAATGAAATATGTCCAAAAGTTGGTAAGGCTTCATTTACGTCCAATTGCTTTGGTAAAAGATGAGGTAACGGATTCTGCTTTGAGGAGGCTTTTATTTGATGCGGGAGATGCAATAGATGATTTGATGAAACTTTGCAGGGCTGATGTCACTTCCAAGAACAATAAAAAGGTAAAACGATACCTTGAAAATTTCGATAAAGTGGAACGCAAACTCCAAGAGGTAGAGGAGAAAGATCAAGTGAGAAATTTTCAGCCACCTATCAGCGGTGAAGAAATAATGGAAACTTTTGATCTGAAGCCTTCAAAAATCGTTGGAGATATCAAAGAAGAAATTAAAGAAGCTATATTGGAGGGCAAAATTCACAACAAGCCTGAGGAAGCAAGAAAGCTGATGCTTGAAATTGCCATCTCCAAAGGCTTATCACCTAAAAAATAATTCTAATTTAAATACCTAGTAAAACAATGAAGCAAGTGTTATTGATGCTGCTTTTGGCTGTTTCAGCTCAAGGCTTATATGCTCAAACTTCCAATGATTCTATTCCTAAGCTGGATCCTAAAACCAAGCGTGTGCTTAACATCCAAGATCAGGCTGCTTATCAGCTGGCCATGAGGTACAACGATCCTGAGATGGCTAAAACTATGCTTTACAACTTAATCGTAAGAAACCCTGAAAATCTAAGGTTCCAAGAAGCGTTGGGTTCCCTGTATTTTGAAACAGGCCAATCTACCTCCGCTGCTTTGGTTGCTTTGGATATTCTTCAAATCAATGATAAGAATGTGGGTGCCTTGGAAATTGCCGCTTATTCTTTGGAGCAAGTAGGAGCGATTGATCGGGCTTTGCCTCATTTTGAAAGTTTACATCTATTGACCGGTGATAATTTCAGCTTATATAAGTCCGGTTTTCTTCAGTATCAATTGAAGCGATATGATGAGGCGATGAATTCGGCAAATATGTTGATTAAAAATGCCAAGCCTGATGAAAAAATCGGTTTCCCAAAAAGCCAAACAGAGACCATTGAGGTTGGAATGAAAGCTGCGGCCTTGAATTTAAAAGGAATGATTTATTTAGATAAGGGTTCAAAGACAGAAGCAAAAACAGCTTTTCAGGAAGCGGTACAACTGGAGCCGAATTTCGAATTGGCCAAAGAGAATTTGAAAAAAACACAATAAATTAAAACCAGCGAAAGCTGGTTTTTTTTATAGCAAAAGTTTGTAAGCCAGAGTGCTGGTAATGATAGAAATACCAAAGCTCAAGAAAATGATCTTGGCATAATTGGTAACGAATGTTTTTACGTTTTTTCCGGGGATTTTTACAGGGATGATCCTGGGACGGATTACCTCCTGCACGAGGGATAAGGTACCTAGAAAATAGACCAAAAATAAAAGCACATAACTTGCTACCGCCTCCATGTCTGCGAAAGTACATTATTTCCCATTTCTTTAAAAACGCTTTTTAAAAGTTAACGATTTGATAATGAACAAAATATCTTTTTGATAAATATTTTGTTAGCATCGTTTGTTTTGTTTCATGATGTAAATTCAAAGGATTGATTTCTATCTGCATCTATATATGCAAGAATCTTTTTTTCGATAGAGGAATTTGTATTTAATAAAATTTTGATTTTAGTGAAAAAAGCAGGCGGATTTTCATCCAATTTAATTCCAGTTTGGCTAAAGCCAGAGTAGTTTCAGTCTATTCCGCTAACCACCAGCTGAAGCTGGTGGAAATTGCTTGAATAGGTTTGGGCGATTTTAATAATTTGAAAAAAAAGGAACGGTGCTTTAGCTCATTCATTGCATGGGTGATTGTTGATTTTGTGGCTTTAGCTTAAGGGGTT